>JANNCG010001014.1:0-6617 GCA_031386385.1 Myxococcales bacterium | reverse complement strand
CTGGAATCGCAAACCCAATGCCCTGAGCTTCGCGATTGACGGCAGTGTTAATCCCAATGACCTCACCGCGAAGGTTCAACAGCGGACCACCAGAGTTGCCCGGGTTGATGCTCGCGTCCGTCTGAATAAACGAGTAGTAACCCGCTGGATCTAAGGGAACATCTCGCCCCGTCCGATCCTTCGCGCTCACAATCCCCGTGGTGACCGTCTGCGACAGCCCGTACGGATTGCCAATCGCGACAACCCAATCACCCACCTCAAGAGCGTCACTGTCTCCGAGTGAAATAGGCTGCGTTGTGATGGACGTTCCCTTCAGTCGCAACAGCGCCACATCGGTTCGCGGGTCACGCCCCACCACCGTCGCAGGCACTCGTCTGCCATCGTCGAGCTGAACCTCGATCATCTGCGCACCTTCGATCACGTGGTTGTTTGTGAGAATCTCATTGTTTTCGATCACAAACCCCGTCCCAAGCCCACGGCGTACGCGCTCTTGCGGATCGAAAAAGCCCCACTGCGGTGCGGTGACCTCGACCTGCGCCGTGAAGATACTGACAACGCTCGCCCGAACTCGCCGAACAATCGGCGCCAATGACATCGGCGTGGTGGATGACGGAGCAAGCCCCAACGGAGCCGTCTGCGGTGGGGCCACGTTGGTCGGCGGTGGGGTTGTCGCGCGCGAGGGAGTGGGGGCTGTGAGCGGTGTAGGAGCCACAACGCTTGCGGGTGCGTGAGGCGCGGGAGCCTCTTGGATCCGAAGCCTACAGCCAACGGTCATCGCGGCGGTCGCCACCGCAACGGTGGAGAGAACAAGCAGTGGTCTTGCAACAACGCGGGAAGGCTTCGCAGAGGAAGGGAGTTTCATCATAAAATGACCTAGAACACCTTTCGATTGGTTTGCGTGACCCGGTCGTTGCTCACCGAGAGCTACTTCGTCAAGGTCGACGCTTCGACAAATTTCATTCGCAAATCGAACAACACTTGATTGAGCAATCGCTCTTCTTCGCCCGAGAGATTGCCTTTGGTTCGATCCTGCAAAACACCAAGCAGATCGATTTGGTGTCGTGCAAGTCCGAGATCTTTTTGCTTCTCGCCGTTGGGTCCCTCACCATCGCCAAGAGAGATGGTTGCGCCAGTGGCCAACGAGAGGACAAGCGTCATGAAGTCTGCCGGGGGCAGAGCATGCTCGTCCGCATGAAGTGGGGCATCGTGGTAGGCGGCGTCTGCGGCTTTGTCGTTTTGGTCAGTGCTCATCGTTAGCTTCGCGGTACCACAGCGGCGCGAGCCCTTCAACGAGTGAGACGACGTATTCACTGACGACAACCACGACACGGACTAAAAACTCCAAGCACGTCCCAACGAAACCAACCTAAAATGGGGCTGTTGGGTTGCTGTGCCTGTCGATTCAACCGTCGTCGTTGGCTGCTTCTTCCTCAAAATCGTCATCGCTCAAACGGGCTTCGACAAGCTCCGCTTGGTCGCCAACGTCACGCAATGCCGTGAGGTGCTTGTCATAATCTTCGCGTTTGACCGAACCCTTACGGATGTTTCGCTCAACGATTCGCTTATCAAACTGCATGGGATGTTGTTTTGTGGCCATGTGAACGGTGGGCGATATACCCCCTCCAGAGACAATTGGCTACCCCCAAACCCAGAGAGGCCCAGAGAAACCCCAGAGAGGGGTTTTGCCTGAAAAGTGAAAACCCACGAACATTAGTGTACTCTTCGCGCTTCATGGAGAGCGTGTTTAAGAATCGATCAGCCCTGATCGCTTTGGCATTGGTCGGGCTAGGTGTCCTTCTCGGCATTGGCCTTAACGTCGCAGCCACTGTTGCGCTCACGATCGTCGCCGCAGCGGCGGTGGTTGGAGTCCTTCTCACAAGCGCCGACGGAGGCGCACAGATTTCTCGCAGCGCTGAAGTCGCCAAAGAGCTGCTCGCGCGTGCCACGAGCGCGGTGCGAAGGGCGGGGGAGGGCGAGCGACCGAATGTTCCGCAAGAGCTGCCGGCCCCGGCGGTGTTGTTGTACGAAGAGATCGATCGCTTGGCGGTCACCGCGAGCAAAAGCAAAGCCGCAGAGGCACTCGCTCCCGCATTAGTCACTGCATTGCGAAAAGTGAGCAGCGGTCAAGAGGTGCCTAAATTAGGCGAGTCGGTCCCAGAGCGAGACACTCTTCAGACCGCACTCGAAGAGCTAAGCGAGCGAATTTCAGCGGGTAAAACACTCGAAAAACAGGTTGGCGAGCTACAACGCAAAGCGGACGGCACCGACCGTGACATCCGCGACAGCGAGCGACGCACGCAAGACGCAGAGCGCCGTGCACAAGAAGCTGAGCGCCGCGCCGTCGAGACCGACGCTCGTGTCGCTGAGCTTGACCGCAAATTGCGCGAGACCCAAACACGCCTCGCCGAGGCAGAGTCACGCAAGAGTGGCCTGGACGACGCCGCCCGTCGCGACATTGAGGGAGGGATGTCTGAGTGCGAAAGCGTTCTCAGTGGTGCCCTCTCTGCAGTGCGTGACCAGATTGACGCCGTTGAGTCAGTCACCCGCACACTCAAAGAGATGTCTGGTGGGCTTGCAGAGGTCGCCCGAGGCGTAGAGAAGCTCGCGACCAACGCAGAGGAGTCTTCTAGTTCGATTCTCGAGGTGTCTGCGACAAACCAAGAGGTCGCCGAAAACATTGGAAATCTCGCGCGATCCGTCGCTCAAACGGTCGCCAGTATTGAGCAGATGACCGCGTCGATTCGCGAAGTTGCGCGCAACGTTGATGGGCTCTCACTGACCGCAGAAGAGACCTCTTCGAGCATGAACGAGATGGACGTCTCGATCGATCAAGTGCAGTCCAACGCCAACGAGACCGCACGGCTCTCAGAAGAAGTGTCCCAAGACGCAGAGCGTGGAGCGGAGGCCATTCTGAAGACCATCGGCGAGATCAACCGAATCAAAGAGACCTCGCAGCAGGGCGTCAGCGTGATCTCATCGCTTGGTTCGCGGATTGAAGCGATCGGACAGATCGTCAACGTGATTGATGATGTGGCCGAGCAGACCAACCTGCTGGCACTCAACGCTGCGATTATCGCAGCGCAGGCCGGTGAGCACGGAAAATCCTTTGCGGTCGTCGCCGACGAGATCAAAGACCTCGCCGAACGTGCAGCACAGAGCACCAAAGAGATCACAGACCTGATCAAGACCATCCAAGCAGAATCGAAGAACGCGATCGGCGCTGTTGAGCGCAGCGCGACGATGGTCGATCGAGGTGTCGAGGTATCAAACGAGGCTGAACGCGCACTTAAGAAAATTCTAGAGTCCTCGCGCAAGAGCACCAACATGGTCCGTGCCATCGCACGCGCGACAGTCGAACAGGCGAAAGGCAGCAAACAAGTCACCGACGCCATGGGACGGATCGCCGAGACCGTGCAGCAAATCGCCGCCGCGACCGCGCAACAAGCACGTGGCGGCGAGCAAATTATGAAGAGCGCTGAGCAGATGAGGCTGATTACTGAGCATGTCGAGCGAAGCGCACAAGAGCAGTCCCGCGGTGGTCGACAGATCGCGCAAGCCATTGAGTCCATCGCTGGCGCTGTGAGCGAGCTTAACGACTCTCACCGATCGCAGGTCAAGGCAGGCGACGCGGTGTTTGTCACTGCACAGCGAATTGAAGACGCGGGCCGCGCTTCAGAGCAGCATGTCAAACGCGCGAGCGGAAATCTCGACCGCATTCGACGCATCGTCAAGAGCAACTAAGCCTGCTGCTCGGGGGACACAACACGCACTGAGTCGCCAAGCGACAATGCACCTCCGCGCAAGACCTTCGCGTACATTCTGCTCGATCCAGGGTGCTTTTTCTCACTGATCCTGACGAATTCTGCGTTGAGAAAGCAGTGCGCAATGGTCTTGCATGGGGCGGCGTCACGACTGATCTCGATCAAGACGTGATCACCAAGCAACAGCTGTGTGTTGGCCTTCAGCAACGACCAATCGAGGCCAGAGATCGTGATGTTTTCACCCGCCGCTCCGACGGTGATGGGGTGACCCTCAAGCTGCAACCTCTCAATGACCTCAAGCGAAAACAAGCACAACGCACGCTCAGGGCCGCCGTGCTCTTTGCGATCAAGTTGCCAATCACCTGCGAGTCCTTCTTCAGTGATCTGCACGGTGGGCTGTTCAACTGCGATCTTTGGGACCCCGCCCTTGGACCGCAGCAACGCGCGCACCACACCCATGCTCGTGACTGAATTTGCTGTTGGGAGCGTCACTTAACGACCCACTCCTGGACGTGTGGCGCCTCCGCGCGAGCAGCGAAATCCCACGGTCTCGTCGCTTCGATCGGGGTCGAGCCAGCGCCTGATTCCAATGCGAGTGTCAACGGTTCGAAAGTGACGACCGCGAGCAAAGCGGCACTGCTGACAGTACAACCCAGCGTCCTCGGGCTGCGAGATCGGCGAGCCCACCGCAGGTCCGGTCGGTCCTTCTGGAAACCGCTGACACCAAGCATCCACCGACACGCTGCCGTAAAACCGATTTTGCGTGTGCCCCAAGTTGGTATCCAGCCAATCAAACATCCACTCGTTTGCGTTGCCATAAAGATGAAACGCACGCCCATCCACACTGGCTCCCATAGGGTTTGAGTCCACCGGTGCAGGGCGCCCACGACACGGACCGCCATCAGGACCGCCAGTACCAATGTTCGCGAGCTCACACGTTGGAGCGTCCGGCCCCCAGGGGTACGGTCGTGTACCGTCTTCACCGCGCGCGGCGCGAAAGAACTCAGCCTCTGTGGGCAGGTGTTTTCCAGCCCAATCGCAGTACATCGCCGCGCCGAGCCAGGTCACTCCAGTGACGGGATATCGCTCGGTCTCCTCGCTATAGGGCAACGCAAATCCCTCTCCAAGCTGCAGCGATGTCACGCCCACGCGGTTGGGCACAAACAACATATTCACGTCTTCACCGCGATCGTTGCGATAGATGAGATAGCGCCCATACGTCACCGTGCTGTTAAGCACTCTTGTGGGCCGCTCAACCCGCAGTCGATCACTCGCGATGCTACCCAAAAACACCGAATACTGGGACTGAGTGACCTCATAACGGTCCAGCGTAAACTGCGATAGACACACTGGATGCGCTGGAGCGTCGTCGCCTTCGCCATCCGCAGGGTTATCGCTTCCGACACGAAGCGCCGGTGAGCGAGCATAGTTTACCTCGCAGTCGGCACCCTCATCCACAAGCCCATTGCAGTTGTCGTCAATCCCGTTGAGGCAGATCTCTTCTTGCTCGGCAGCGTTTGTTTCACACTTAAATTGCCAGCGATTTTGCTCACGCACACACATTCGCTTGCCGCCGCACTGGTTCATCCCGACCGTCGGCTGGCACATCCCCCAGGTCTCATCGCTGTCTGAGCGACCATCTCCGTCGTCGTCGATCCCGTTGCAACGCTCAACCACGGGAAGCGCACAAAATCTTCGCCGCACGTTGCACACCTCACCGGCCTTGCAGTCCTCGTCGCGCTGGCACCCATCATCAAGCCGCACAAAAAAGTTGCACGACACCACGATACCTGCGGCAGAAGCTCCGCCAAGAATGGCTAGCAAAATTCCAGACCAAGTGCTCTTCACGACTGCACCGTAGCAGGCACTGCGCCGAGCATGGCGATGATCTGTTGACCGTCTGCAGTGAATGAAAAATCCAAAAACGCCCGCTGTAGAACCGTGGGCGTGTTGCCTGTCACAAACACGAAGGGACGCTTGATGGGATAACGACCGAGACCGACTTGTTCGACCGTGGGCGCGACGCCGTCGATGCTTACCGGGTTCATCGTGGCGGCGTCAATTTGTGCGAGCGACAAGTACGCTATTGCGTTTGGCGTCATCACAATTTTTGCTGGGACGTCCTCTGCCTGCGCAACGTTCATTGCGGTCGCAACAACCGGAGTCCCACGCATCACGAGCTCATCCCAAGCTTGCGCTGTCCCCGAGAGAGCGTCGCGTGCGATCACCACAATGGGCGCATTGGGACCGCCAACGGCCATCCAGTTAGTGACGACACCCGCATAAATATCACGCAATTGTTGCAGCGTTAGGTTGGGCACGAGCACCGTGCGGTTGCTCACGACGGCGATCCCATCATAGGCAAAAGTCACTGCAGTCAACGAAGAGTACGCTTCAAGCTCTGAGCGAAGCATGTCGCGCGAGGACAACCCAATGTCCATTCGCTCTCCGTTCATCGAGTCTGCAATCTCGGGAACATCCGTTGCCGGCAGTGGGGCCAAAAAGCGATTGCGGTTCATGAAATCCGCAGCCAGGCCCTGGATTTCGCCCTCGCCTGCAAACTTGATCCCGCGCGAAGTCCCATCGCCGGTGATTCGGATACCCACCTCAGGTCGACGCTCTCTAAACTTCTTCGCCAGCTCTACAGCATAACGAAACACGGTGTTCGACCCGCTCATTCGAAGCGCGCTGCTCGATGATGGCCCCTTACACCCGTAGAGGCTCAGTCCTGCTGCGCTTGTGGTTGAAGCAAGTGTCAGCTGCAAAAACTCTCTCTTTGAAAAACGACGCACCGGGACCTTCAAGTTCGATGCCCCCATTGTACACCGAAACCAAACGCCAATTGCACGCTTTGTC
>JANNCG010000962.1:0-3372 GCA_031386385.1 Myxococcales bacterium | reverse complement strand
GACTGCGCGTCCGGCGTGTCACTTCGCTTCACTCGCTCACGCATCCCCGTCAACCGGTGAATTCTCGCTCAACGGGTGCGTGAGTTCGTGACTCTCGTTCCACGGCGGTCGCTCCGTCGTCGCTTCGCGACCCCGCGCAATTGAATCCATCCTCGCGCAGTTGCGAGGGCGTCCTCGCACTACATAGCTCCTTCCTTTTCGCAGCAAAAGGAAGGAGGGGCCAGTGCCGTAATTCGCGGGATTTAGAACACTTGAAGCTGCGAACCTACTTTTGATACGTGCGTAGAATCTCGGGTCCGCAATCAATGTTTTGCCGCCTAGTGCTCGTGCGGCGGCGCGCTGGCACGAACCACTCGGTTTGCGGGATCGGGAGGGACGTTGAGTACCGCCGCTGCGCTTGCCTGCGCTGCAGTCGACGCTGCGGTGGGTGGCCAGGTCAGTCCCAACAATCGAGCTGCGTTTGCGCCGTAGATCTTCTCTAACACAGGCGTGGGAAGTCCCACGGGATGCACCGCCCAGCGACCTTGGATGGGCGTAGGATTTTCGGCGCTCTCTTCGTTGCCTTCAAAATATCGCCACGTTGCCGTGAAAAATCGCTCGACGTCGCGCTGGGTGGTGGGCTCATCGCCTTGAGAGCCGAGCATCCACTCAGAGAGAGCGGGTCCGAGACCCAGGTCCGTGCCAAACAACACACGGTCCTGCCAACGAAGAAAAAACGCGCGCATCATCGCTGAGGGATGCCTCCCAAACTCAGGAACCCTCGCCGCAGTGTCGATGTAGTACCTCGGTGCACGCTCAAGAAGCCGCGCTACCCGAGCGGGATCTTCGGCGGCGTTTCCAAAGTGCGCGCCAATAAATACCACGCGGGGATGGCGCAAAACGCGATGCTCAAACTCGGTGAGGATCTCGTCAAACGTCGGAAACCCCGGCCGAGCAAAGCTCCAACCCGGGTGCGCCTGCAGCTCTTCCCAACGCTCGTTTTGTGGGTTTGCGGGCTCAAAAAACGCGCGGGGATCACCGGAGTGAATCAGCACCATCATTCCTAAACGTTCGAGCGCTTGAAAGATGGGATCGAGCCTCGGAGCATCGACTTTCAACCGTGTCCCATCGAGATCGACGGCGCCGAGACCGAGGACCTTGGGAATCTTAAGACCGCGAACACCACGTGCATGACACTGCTCCAAAATCTGCACGCTCACCGTCACAAACCTTGGGTCTCCTGTCCCTCGCCAGGGCAGCGTACAGAAAGGAAGAATGCGCTCATGGCTCGCGTGCTGCTGCGCAAACGCCTCTTCGAGCCCGGCGTTCTCCCAGCCCGCCGAGAGGTTGATTGCGGTGTGGATCCCTCGGTCGTTGAAGAGCCGTACCACCACATCGGTGGAGTTTGGATCAATGTGGGTGTGAATGTCCAAAACCGGAAGCCGCGCGCGTGCATAGGGCATCGCAATCGTTGGTAGAATTGTCGTTAGTGATGGCGATGACCCATCAGTCAGCACGTCAAGATCGCGGATCGAGCCACCGATGTTGGCGTCAGCGGGTGACGCGTCCCGGCTATTTTGCGAAGAGTTTCGCTGGCCTGAAGGAGGATTGCTCCGTGATCGGCAGCCGAAAAGCACGAGCGCGAACAGCGCAGAAGCGATGCGGAACTGTGGCGTTTTGACCCAACGGTTTCTGTTGACGTTCATGGGATTTCCGAAGATGCTTTTCACCATAATATTAGAATAGATACACGCAGTCGACGCGTTGGAGGCGCGACGACAAATGACAAAATCGATGACAAAATCTCAGCTGATCGAGGTCATTTCTGAGAGAGCAAAAATTACAAAATCTCGCGCTGAAACAATCGTGAATTGTATCTTTGACACCATGTCTGACGCCATGGCCAAAGGCGAGGGAATTGAGATCCGCGGTTTTGGTTCGTTTACGATCCGTTCGTATGAGGGATATACGGGTCGCAATCCGAAAACCAACACACCCGTGACGGTCGAACCGAAGAAGCTACCGTTCTTCAAAGTCGGCAAAGATCTCAAGGATCTCGTGACTTCACGCGCGCACATTCCGCTGCCGTCGGACGACGAAGAGGACGATGACGGTGGCGACGACGACTAAGTCGTAGTCGCTGCAGCCCCGCCAGTTTACACGCTACTAAGTCTTCTACACCGTTGCCGAGCAGTGCGTTGTGCGAGATCGCTAGAGGGATTCACCACAGTGAAGTTCTCGTGATGGTGCACGTGTTTGTGCGGACTTTCGGCTTCGATCGGGCTATATCGGCCGAGGTTAACCAGCCCAATGACAAATCATCTTCACGCACTGGCCGAGATTGAGCGCGGCTCCGTCGATCTAATCACCCGCGAAGAGCTGCTCACGCGGCTTGCTGAGGGCCGACCCCTTCGAGTGAAAGCAGGTTTTGATCCGACCCGCCCCGATCTGCATCTGGGCCACGTCGTGTTGATGAACAAGCTGCGTCAGTTTCAAGAGTTAGGTCACCACGTGATCTTTATCGTCGGTGATTTTACCGCGATGGTGGGTGATCCCACGGGCCGCAATAAAGCTCGACCCCCGCTGTCCGAAGAAGAGATTCAAGCGGGTGCAAAGACCTACGCCGAGCAGGCACTCAAGGTGCTCGACCGCGACAAGACCGAGATCCGATACAACTCCGAGTGGCTGGGAACACTCAGCGCAAGTGAGATGATTAAGCTCGCGGCGAAAAAGACAGTTCAGCGCATGATGGACCGGGACGACTTCGCAGAGCGGTACGCCAACGAGCGCGAGATTTATATTCACGAGTTTCTCTATCCGCTTTTGCAGGGGTATGACTCTGTTGCGATAGACGCAGACATCGAGCTTGGTGGGACCGATCAGCTGTTTAATCTCAAGGTCGGTCGCGACCTGATGGAACGCTACGGCAAGCGAGGTCAGATGGTGCTCACCACTCCGCTGCTTGAGGGCTTGGACGCGAAGGTGGTCGACGGCAAGGTTGTTGGCGCGAAGATGTCCAAGTCAGCGGACAACTATGTGGGCGTGAGCGAGAGCGCGTTTGAGCAATTTCGCAAGCTGATGCTAGTCAATGACGGGGTGATTTGGCGGTATTTCGAGCTGTTGAGCGCGTTGAGCATCGCAGAGGTGAAGACGTTGAGAGACGAGGTTGCCGCAGGCGTGCACAAGCCTCGTCATGCGCAGCGTTTGTTTGCACGAGAGATTGTCGTACGTTTTCATTCAGCAGAGGCGCTCGTCGAAGCAGAGTCGAGGTATGAGTCGCAGAAGGCTCCCAACGCTTTTGTCGCGGACGCAAAAGAAGTCACCATCGAAGGCGACCCCGCGAAGGGTGGGATCTGGATCGCGAAGGCTCTTGAGCTCGCCGGGCTTGCGGCG
>JANNCG010000947.1:0-2045 GCA_031386385.1 Myxococcales bacterium | reverse complement strand
GGCGGCGTGGCTGACGACGCTGCTTTTCAATCACCGCTGGCAGCCGCTCACTCCGCGCGGTGTACCCTCAACGCGAAGCTGGCAATAGGCGGGTTCGAAGAGCACTTGCTCAAGTCGCTCAAGGACTGGGGCAGGGTCGTCTGCGCCGTAGAAGCGCTCAGCGGGGTCGTCGCGGGGCAAGCCACCTGCGACGGCCATAAGATTCGGCTGTGCTCCAAACGATATGGGATTGCGCTCAGAGATCAACAGCGTGCGGATCCCAGACGCGGCGAGGGCGGCGATTGGGCGAATATGGGTGAGCAGATCATTGGGTGGATCAAGGCAGGCGGTACCAGCGGTGTTCATGAACACGATGATCCGAGGATCGTATTCAGCGGGTAGCTCGCGGAGTGCTTGAGCCGCGACGTTGAGCAGCCCCGTGACTGCGTTGCCGGGACGCGAAAACTCCGTCGTGGTTTCTCGCATCTCGGTGAGGATCGCGTTCGCATTGTTGCGAACAATGGGCTGGTTCATTGAGGTCGGATTCGGGCAATAAATCCCAGGCATTGTGCGGCTTTCAACGGGTCCCGCAATCGAGCCGATCATGGTGTCCGCTTCGAAATGCGGAAGCAGAACCGTCGTATGCCGAATGTAGTCGAGATAGTTAGGGTTTTGCCGTGAACCACTATCGGGGAACAAGGTGACAATCGTGGTATTGCTTGTTTCATACCCCAACACAAACGCCGGCGTTGTGCCGCGAAGCGGGAGGACGCATGGTTCGCGCAAGCCCGTTTTCGCCCCACACGCGGAGAGAAAAACGACAAGCGCAGTCGTCGCAACGCGACACAAAACGAGTGCTCGATTCATAGAAAATGGGCTCGTTTTGCGAGTTAAATATCAGAGATCGTGTGCACTTGTGTTGGTGTCGTGCACGTTGTCGACGGCGGCTGAGCGCTAAACCAGCCTCGCCATGTGCGCATCGCCGAGAGGTTGCCCCACTCATCTTTTGCGCGCCAATCGACTTCGTAGTCGGCCATGGTGATGTTGCCGTCAAGGTACGAAGCGTTGGGTGTGATGCACGTGCTTCCGTATTGAAACGTGCGTGTCTCAACCAGCGCGTTGGTAAGGTAGTCGTACACGCGAATCGCGTAGATTTGTGCAGTGGCCGTGCTGCATACGTCACTAAATATCCCAGGAATCGTTGCACACAACGCCGGAAACTTCGGATCTTGCTCTGTGGCAGAGCGTCCCCAACCACACGTTGCGACCACGTTGGTACTGGTGATAGTCGGAGCTTGATTGTCAACCACGCGAATGTCGCGACTTGCCCAATCGGCCAGCTCGCCGTCGTAGGCAGAGAACGTGAGCATGGAGGGTGGATCTGCAAAACGCTGCGGTCCAATTTGCAGTGTTGCGTTGGGACCTGTTGCGTAGTCGCTGCTGTTGTAGCCAGTTAAATTCCAAAGACCCAGTGATCCGGCAGGTGAAACGGTGCCTGTGACCGTGACATTTGCGCCTACCCAGCCACCAGCTTGTTGGGTGCACGCGACTTCGAGCGGAGCATTGGTGATGGTCGCAACGGGGCGGGGGAGCAAACGTAAGTGCAAATTCAGACGCACCCAGATCCCGGCATCGTCGAGCTTCATGCGAGCGGTCACATCCAACAGGTCCACTCCGTTGAAGTGAGCAGAGGCCTCTTCGGCGATCGGCCTTGCGATTCGCACCGCGTTGTTGACGGTGGTCTCGACCTGTGTGCGAGTGCTCGATAGCTCCATGTTGATGTTGGGGGCCGCGCCGCCGATGGTATGAGCGCCCATCCAGGTCTTCTCTAGAAACATACGTGACGCTGTAATCGAGTAGCTCCCCGCCGTGATGGCGTTGCCCGCTGGCTGACTCAATCGCAGCCATGAGAGCGAGAAGTTTCCGTTGTCGAGATACACGTACGCGGTGCCGGCCATGGGGATAGAGGGAGGAGGGACGCTGCCATTTTCAACGATTACCTCAGTGGTCGCCAACACTTCTGTACGATATCCGTACTGAGAGATAGATGGGTCAATGTTGGGTAC
>JANNCG010000936.1:0-4879 GCA_031386385.1 Myxococcales bacterium | reverse complement strand
CCTTCGCCCGCGGACAAGCTGGCGCTGCTGCAGCTGGCGATCGACAAGCTCACTGACGCAGGCTACCGCTACATTGGCATGGACAATTTCGCGCTGCCCGGAGACGAGCTGTCGATCGCGCAGGCCAACCCGTCGTCTTGGCGGCACCCTCGCGGCTTGAGAAAATCTCTGTTGTCCCACCCACGATGCTCCCAACGCAGGACTCACTCCCAAGACCCAGTGCAGAGCTGCTTCAGTACGCGCGCGACTGGGGCCTTCAACCGCCGGGCACTGAAGTGCTTCAAATGCTCCGCAACCTGGTGATCGTTGAGTCCCCTGCGGGCGCAAACCTGCCCTCATTTAATGCTGCATTTAGCCTGCCAGAAGCTGACTGCAACGTGGCGCAACTAGCGGGAGTGAGCGCTCGGCGCGACTGCCGAAGCAACCCCCTCGCAAACCCCGCAGTGGGCTTTGTTGAGCTCGCTGCGGACATCAACGAGAACGGGTTGATAGAGGTCGGTCCTCGGTCCACTCCGCCCTATGTGGACTCTCACCCGTCGCTGTTGTCGGGCAGTCCATTTTTCGCCGGCAACGACGGACACCTTCCTTGGCTGTATCCCATCGTCTTGTTTGCCAAGCTGCACGAGCCAAACGCCACCGAGAGACGGCTGTTGCTTGAGGGACAAAACGGGAGGCTCACCGCAGAGCAGCTAGGAAGACTTCGGGTGGCGCTGAACCGAACCGAAGTGCTGGATGAGAGTGATCCGTCAGATAAACGCTACCCAGTAATATTTTTTGGAAGTGTTGTTCCTGGCGGAAGCTCTGGTGGCTTTTTGCTCCCATGGACCAGCGGTCATCGGCAGGTTGAGCAGACCGTTCGGGTGGTGATGGTTCCGTTTGCAGCAGAGATCCACGGGCCCAATCGCAACCGGGACTGGACTATCATTGTGCCTCCGCAGCTGCCCGCCACGGCGATGCGCCTCGGTGTCGCGCTAAGCAGTTTCGCCAACGTGCAGTGCCAGCCATTTGAGCCCACCATCGTCGACGAAGACCAGCGCACCGGAATCCCCGAGGGCCGCTACTCAGTGACCTTCATCGGTCCCGGCGGCCAGACGTGGTCCGTCCCCAACGAGCTCACAGAGTTTGTCGCACCCCCTCTTGCAATCCCCACCAACGAGGTGTGCCCGGGTGGCGTGTGCCGCGCGCGATCCCAAGCTTTCTTTGTGCGTGTTCGTGGTGTTGAGCTTCCGTTTGCTGAAGCGATCTGTCCCCCGCGAAGCTAGTGTCTCGGTGTTCGGAGGCTGATCCCACGTCCATCGTGAGGTCTTGTAGATAAGCAAATTCGGAAAAATGACGAATCCACTCGCGAAACTCTTTCATTGCCCGGTGGGACGTTTTCGTCGATTCTGCGGCGCAGATGAGCCTTAAGAATTTCACGGTTCGAGCGGCGATTGTCATTGGCGTGACAGCGACCTCGTCGATGGCCTATGCGCAGGCAACTCCAGCGGAGGCCGAGGCCACCGCGCTGATTGAACACGGCGTACAGCTGCGACAAGCAGGCAATGACGACGACGCGCTCAATGAGTTTCGTCGCGCGGATCAAATATTCGCGTCGCCGCACGCCAAGGCCCAGATCGCCCTCGCCGAGCAAGCGCTGGGGCAGTGGGTCGCGGCCGAGAGAGATCTTCGCGTTGCGTTAGGGTCCACGGGCAACGCGTGGGTTGAGCGCAATCGCGTGGCGCTCACGCAAGCGCTCACGCAGATCGCTACGCGGTTAGGTTCACTTGAGATTCGTACCGAGACACCCGGCACTCAGATTTCGGTGAACGAGCAAGTCGTGGGTACCGCACCGCTTGCAGAGCCGATTCGAGTGGCGGTCGGGACAGTGACCATTGAGCTTCGATCGCCCGGGTTTGTCACGCAGCGCCGAAGCGTCGAGATGACCTCGGGGGGTCGGATGCGCGAAGTGTTCACGTTGATTCACGAGCCACCAAGCAGCGGGAGCAATATCGGGAGCAACAGCACCAACGCCTCCAGAGAGACCATCCCAACGTCGCAGTCCGGTCTCAATCCCAATACACAAGCCTCGCCGCCGCCCCAACCATCAAGGCTCCCTGTTGGCGGCATTGTGGTCGCAGCCATCGGCGGGACAGCGTTGATTTCTACCGGTATTTTTGCAGCACTTCGCGGCGGATCGTTGGGTCAGTGCCCCTACGACATGGCGAGCAATACGCTGTTGTGTCCCAACGCAATGGCCACGGCGCGAGCGCAAAGCGGAGTGACGTGGACCACGCTCGCCAATGTCTCGCTGGTGACCGGCTCATTGCTGGTGGTGGGCGGCGGTGTTTGGATCGCCGTGAGTATGTTGGGCTCAAACAGACGAGATGTGAGCCTATCCAGAGCAACAATGGTCGTACCAAGTGTCACACCCAGTAGCTTCGCGGTCACGCTCACAGGTGCGTTTTGATGAAAAACTTATTAGTTATGAAGCGCTCCCAATTTTTGGCGACTTTTTGGCCACTTGTTGCGAGCGCAACCGCGCTCGTTGAGGGCTGCTCTTTTCCACGAATTGTTGATCTGTCCGCGGTCGATTCGGGGATCGTTGCGACCGATGCCCTGACAGAGACGGATGTGCAAACCACGCCCACAGACACGTTTGTCGAGGATACATTTGTGCCACCCGAGGCGTGTGTACCTACAGGCGATGAGGTCTGTGACGGACGCGACAACGACTGCGATGGCGTTGCGGACAATGTTTTGGCAGCTAATTTGCAGTCTGATATGATGCACTGTGGCGCCTGCGGAAGAGCCTGTACCGGCGGAACCACGTGTCTGGAAGGGGTGTGTACGGAGTTTCCGACAGACGGACGGGAGGGCGATTTTGTTGCGGCAGCGGGGTCGAACTCGACCATCACTCCAGGGCGTCACGACTATCGAAGCTTTCGGATTGAAGCAGGCGCAACGGTCACCGTCGCTGAAGGCAGCGGGATCGTTGAGCTTCGCGTGATTGACGACGTGACGATTTTAGGCACCTTGGACATGCGCGGTGGCAACGGCGGCAATTCACTTCCACGAGACGGAACACCAGCAGTTCTAGAGTGCAACTCGGATCTGCCGGGACACCAGGGCGGCGCTGCGGGAGGGCCTGCGGGGACTCCGGCACCCGTGGTGGTTCGCTATGGCGGTTGCGCGAATGCCGCAGTGGGAAACGTCCCCATGGACATGAGCGGCGTGGGTGGCGATGGCTCTGCGGGAGGCTCTCCAGGGTCTTGCGGGGGTCGAGGTGGGGCCAACGGCGGCGGCAGTGCAGGCGGTCGACGAGGATCAGGAGGTGGAGGAGGTGGAGGACCTGCTGGAGGCGGTGGTGGCGGGGGTGCGTATCGCACGTTTGTCGCCGAGAGCGGCACGGCCAGCGGCGGCAGCGGTGGCGCGATGGGTACGAACAGGCCCGCAGTCGGAGGCAACGCGATATGCCCCGGGCCAATGGTCGCGTGCACTGCGGGTATGGCTGCGGGAGGCATCGCCCCAATGGGCTTCGCAGGCGCACCAGGCACCGGAGCTGTCGGTGCTGCCAACATGATGATCTCGAGCGCTGCAGGTGGTGGCGGTGGTGGCTCAATTGGAACCGAAGCTGCTGGAGATTTAGCGATCAATCGTCTTTCGGTGGGCGGCTCTGGTGGCGCGGGCGGCAGCGGTGATGATCCTTGTCTTAGCTTCGGCCACAGCTTTGGACTGGGTGGCGGCGGTGGCGGTGGCGGTGGCGCGCTGCGCATCGTTGCAGGCAACAGCATCACAGTCGGTGATGGCGCATTCATTCGTGTCAATGGCGGCAACGGTGGCAACGGCGATGCATCGGTGTCCAGCGGTGGCGGCGGTGGTGGTGCGGGCGGCGCGCTGGATCTTCGTGCACCAGCGATCACTGTGCTTGTCACCGCAACGATTGATGCGCGTGGAGGCTCGGGAGGAGTGGGGATGAGGTTTTCAGGCAACGGTGGAGCCGGAGGCGTCGGACGGGTGAGGCTCGCGCTCAACACGGATCCAATGCGCTGCAACATCGCTGCTGCAGCGTTTCGTCACGGGTTTGCAAACATGGCTAACCCCTGCGCACCGACCGTTGGCGCGGGCGCGGCAAATACCGTTTTTGTCACTGGATTTCCACGATAATTGCGATTTGCCTGCCTAGCTCGAATGGCGGTTGAACCCTTCGTGAGAGTCAATCGTCGGTGACCGGATGACGAGTGTGCTACCAGCGCACTGTCAGGTTAAGCGCAATGATCGTCTGAGAGGCAACATCGCGACCAGAGTTCACGCTGCAAGCGGCGGCACCCGAGGGTCTCGCGCCTTGATCGCTGCGGCTGTTGCATAACTGTCACCACAGAAGACGACAAAACCCTGCAATTTCTCAACATATATTGTTTTTTCTCACATTGCACACCCCCGCTCAAGCTCTGTACTCTCGCCGCTCAACCGTGAAACCCGCAGCCCTGTTGTTGACTCTCGGCGGACTGATCCTCCACTCGAGAACAAGCATCGCCCAACAATCAACCGAAGGGTCGGCTCAAGCTCGGTCTTCCGAAGACCGCCCCACATTGACAGAGCGAGAGCGGCTCAGGGATCTGCCCACCGAACACTCGTTCGCGACAGCTAACGATGCCCGGATTGCGGCGCCGATGCGCTTTGATACATTCGAGCGGAGCACTTTTGGCGTCGTCACCAATGGCGCGCTTCGTCCTGTGGGTCTCGCTCCTTTCGTGGGCGGCGGATCCATTCACGAGCTCATTGTTGAAGCCGGTCTGTACAACCGGATCGCGCTTCGTGCGTTCGGCGCGTTTGCGATCTTTCAACCCACAGCTGGGACCTTCGCCGCCGCAGGAGGAGAGCTTCGCGTGCGAGTCGCGGG
>JANNCG010000482.1:0-2232 GCA_031386385.1 Myxococcales bacterium | reverse complement strand
TGTCGTGTTGAGTCATTCTAACGCCCGTCGCGAAACCGTTCGCACTAACCTGATTGTGCATGAGAAACAACGGATTTACCGGGTTAAGTAAATCATTCAATCCCAACACGTGACCAATCTCATGCGCAATGGATTGGCATGGGTGGGCAACCTCAAGAGATCGAGCACAGCCTTTCTCATCAGGTTGGATTTGGCCGTGCTCGGATGCACTGGCCGTCGAGCGCGGATCTAACCGCTCCGTGGGGATGGGGTAACGACAATTTAGTGTGATTGCGGCGCATATTCTTGGACAGTGGAGGACGCAGGTCCCGAAAATGCTGCAGTCACCCAGTGGAAGTGGGCGACCACAGTGTTTCCGAATGATCTCAACGCAGTGGATGTAGACTATACAATTCAAGTGGTTGACACCTGTCCTCCAATGCCAAACTCGTCGGGCTTTGAAGTGGTTTCGCAGGACCTTTCCTTTGATCTTCGCAAGCGGATTCAGCTCACTCAAACACAGATCTGTCCGCCGGGTCGACCGACTTGTCGCTGTCTTGAAATGCGGCTTCAGGTGTATGGTGCGCCTACGAGCGGGACGATGTTCTACAGCGCGGACTACTATCACTCTGGATCAAGCGCTGAGCACTGATGCGCCCATTGTTAATCGGTCTTGTTCTGCTCGTGAGTGGATGCGGAGTGGCTGTCGAACCATTTAATCCTGATGCATCCGTCATCGATTCTGCGACTACGCAATGTCCGAGAGACTATCCCGAAACGGTCTTTTGTTCAGTCGTCGGCTTGGAGTGCTCGTTTACTCGTCGGTGCGGAATGCATAGCGAGCGTGTGCGTTGTCACTGCGGTTTCGAGGATGGGGTAGAGCGACCGCGCTGGCTTGGGATGTGTCGGGTCGAAGACCCCTGTGGCGGGGGTTAGTTTGGCCACTGACTGCAGAAGCTGCAGCGGAGTGGGGCGCGTCAGTCGCTCCCCGCGACGCAGGCTCTAATCTTCGGCGAATGTAGATGTGCCGAACTTCTAGGGACGCACGGCTGCTAGCCTGAGTCGAGGATCCCGTCCGTTCGTACGATGCTTCTCGCCCAATCAATCAAATCCCTTGGGTCGCGGCACTAGTGGCACGAGCCGTCGTAGTCCTCCAAACTCACGGCGTCCATCGCGACTGGCTCGATCACAGAAAACGGATACTCTCGTCTCCACGCCGAGCGGAGCACGCGATCGCCGACTGGTTCACCAAACTGGAGGGCCGTGAACACTGAACGATGGGTGTCCAAGTTCGACTCCATGAGGATGAGTTGTTCGCGATCTTGGGTTCGTTGCAGCCGAGCAAATGCTCCATAGTTGCCTCGAAATGCATGGCGAAACAGCACACGAGGATGACCGTTGGGCGTCAACTCCCAGAGAATCACGTCACCACGGCTGGGCCTCGATCGATTCGGCGTTGCCGTTTCGCAGGCTGGCATCGTTAGAATGGTAATCGACGGTTCGGACGACTGGCAACTACCTGGTGTTGGCAGCACCGCGATTGGAGTGCCAATATCCCGAACCCACGGCGATCTGGCCGTTACTTCCACACCGAGGGGGCTCACGTCGAAAAATGCAATGGCCGTATCCTGCATAGAACGATCGCGAAAACACAGCATCGTCCCATGACCACGTTCAGCGCTGATGAACCAGGCAGTTAGCAGTCTGCCACAAAGACCCCAGTCGTTTGTGAAGCCAGACACCGTGCTTTCTGTTCGCATCGCGAAGTTGGGGCCAAATCGCAATATCTGAACGGCACCTCGCGGAGACGCCGCTGGGACTCCCAATGCAAACACTGTCTCTATGGCGTTGCGGTAAACGAGCGAGATAGGGGAATCTTGCAGACTGTGGGGCAGAACCGCATCGCCTTGAATGACCTCTATTGGTGTAAGTTGCGCAGGCACAACATAGGGTCGATTGTGTTGGTCGGAACGGTCTGCATTGATCAAATCGGCATCCACGCTACCAGTCCCCTGGACAGCATGGACCCGCATGGCGTGTTGAATCATCGATTGCGGCGGAGCTTGGAGGGTCGGTGCAAAATTCCATTGGTCTGTTGCAGTGTTCACGCTACCTGTCCCCTGGACACTTAGCACCTGCGTCGCGTGTTGAATCATCGATTGCGGCGGGGTTGCGAGGATCGGTGCAAAATTCCATTGGTCCGTTCGAGCGTTGCCGAGCCGTCCCCCTCTGTGCCAATGACGAATGAGACAG
>JANNCG010000897.1:0-9251 GCA_031386385.1 Myxococcales bacterium | reverse complement strand
GGTCATTCTCCGGACGCGGAGTACGAGTGGGCAGCGGGGCAGCAATTGGCAAAGCTTGAGTGCTTGTGCTGCCCTGCATTTGCGCGAGCGAAGCGCTCGGCGTTTGAGTGCGCGTGGGGTCTTGGGATTGTGTCGTTGCGCAAGCGCTACAAACAGCGCAAACAGCGGACAGCCCAGATATTACCCCGGACGCACGAGTGCAAAAAGGATGGATCACTAGAACAAAGGCCCTTTCGTCGCCCGGCGAAACGTTAGCACCAATGTATCGTCGTCGTCACTTGGTTGTTGGGGCGTTCAGTGCCTGAACTGCGCGATGTCTATCGCGGCCAAAAAGTCGGCATTTGGCGCACAGAAACGAATTTGTTAGGCAGTGCTTTGCGCGGGTGCTCGTGCCGAATGCTCCGCGTTGATTCGGCGTCGCGACCTGTCAATTTTCCGGTGTGCGTATTGCGTTTGACCTCCGCGCCGTGGTGTTTGTGCGGTTGGTGTAAAGATATGGCCCATCCGTTGGTTCCGACGCACAAGCAGGACCTTGAGACGGCGCAGCGCGCTGTGCGTGCTGGCTACCCGGCGGTCGAGCCGGTGCTCTACGAACTGCTCGAGTGGATTCAAGACTGCAACTGGCCGGTAGCGCACGTGCTATATCCATTTCTCGCGTCCATCGGTGAGCCGCTCGCGCCACACATTCGCCGCGTCTTCGCGGGCGACGACTACGTCTGGCAATATTGGATTTGCGGCCTCTTCAAAGACTCTTTCGCTCTGTATTCGATCTTCCGCGAGGATATCCAACGCATTGCGTCGTCGCCCACCCATCAGGAGCGTACCGAAGAGTTAGACGAGCGTTGTGCTGAGGTCATTGCGCGACACGAGCCGGCTAGCTCGAACGAGCGCTAGAATTGCTCATAACAATTTTGCACGCTAGTGCATCCGATTGCTTGCGCACTCGCGGTTGAAGGCTCGTATGCTCGGCGTCAACACGCGTGAAGCTTGAGATTGCGGCCAACCAACAAGTCATAAGCTATCTCACCCAAAAGGGCCGATCACCGTCGATCGCGGCTTGGGACAGCGTGGTCGACCCGTACTTCAACCTCGGCAGCCACCCCGAGATTGTAGAGCGATTGTGGCGCGTGTTGGCGAGCCAACTTCCTGCTGGCACCCAGTGTATTTTTTGCGGCAGCCCCGCACTCTTTCACCCGACGACTGGCGCTGTCTTTGCCCTCGCTTTTGGGACGGCCTACGCGCTGAGGGGACCGGGTACCATCGCAGCGGAGGCTGCTCGCGGATGTGCGAAGACGAGACACCGTGGTTCCGATGGAGACGTAATCGACATCTCAAGCATCCTTGGAGCGGAGTGGTTTTGGGGCTCCTTTTGCCCAGAAGAGCTCAGCTGGTGCAAGAGCGCTTATGAGAGCTATGGAGTGGGGACTGAAACTCTCGCGGTGCAAACGGAGAGTGACCTCATTGAGTTTCTGAAGCCGTGGCGCCCCGTCAGTGCACGCGCACCCCAATTGCAGCGAGAGCTTGAGGCTGAGTTGGGCCCGCAGCATTGCCTCAAGGGGCGCACGATGCGAGCCGTCGCCGAACGTCAGGATTGCGACGATGTGCTCTTTGTCAGCGCCGATGAGCCCCGAGTGATCGCCGTGGTGCATCTCACCTATGGCCGTCGCCCCGAGCAAGACCCGCGGTGACCGCACACGATCCTGTTCGATTCGATGCAAGACTGGACCGGGCGGGCGATGAAGCCCGACCACCATGAGTATTGCAGCGGGATGTAAGGACACGATGACCAGCGACGAAGCTTTGCAGACGTTCGGCTTGCCAGCATCGCCTCAGCACCGAGACGAAATACGGCAACTCTTGGCTGGTGAGATTGAGCGCGAGAAGCGAGGCGAGAGCGCCGAGGAGCTGCTACGTACCCTGTGCGTACAGCTCTTCAGCTTGGGAATTGTCGACGATGCGCTGCTCCTATGGGACGCCAAGCGCTCAAGTTTTGATTCCAGCTGTGGTCTTGATGTGCAGTTTATTTGCGGCGCGGGGCTGGCAGCCACGAGAGAGTTTTTGGCGCGCTCAAGCGCTCCATCGGCAGCAAAAGCGCTGAAGTATTTGAGCGAGTGTGAGCAGGGTGGGGACTTTGTAGATTGGACTCCGCAGACGAGCATCGAGCAATATCGCAGGTATTACGGTTTATGATGGCACCGAACGCGATAACGACTGCAGTGGGCGCGGGCCCGTGTGGCTGCACTCACGGCGCCGACGGTAACCAGAGATGAAGTCTGGCTTTGCTACTACACCGAGTTTCCTCTTGTGCAGCTTCGCGGTGGGCGTGTCGCTCGACATTGGAGTGCACCAGTCGCTGGAAGCAACGCGTTTGCTATCGGCTCAGGACATTGTCTCTTTCAAGGCGGCTATCATAAGCGAAACGTCTATGCGCTCGCTGCGCTGGAGAGCAGCGTTGAGCCTCGTATTGTGAGACAATTCACACTCGTCGATGACGCCGGCAACGCGCTTGTCCCTTCACGGATGACCGCGCGCGGGGACGCAATTTATCTCGTTGTTGGGACCGCGCTGTATCGGCTCGACATCGCGGCGAGCTTCGACGCATGCTCGTCGCCCGCGGCCGTTCGGTGATAACTTATCGCGATTCAGTTCACACAGACAGCGGTCGTAAACGAGAGCTGTGCGCAGCGACTAAACCCGATGCTGCCGCAGTCCGTGGATTCGTATCGACCGTTGACACAAATCTCGACAGCGTTGCCGTTGCATCGGTCCGGCGAGTCCGGTGCGCACTGGTTTTGAATGGATGTGCAGCCAGAGGTGCCACCGACGACAGCGCAGCGGCCTTCGAGCGCTTCGTGAGCGCAATCAATGCGCACTTCGCGACCCTCGCGGCGACCATTCGGATCGGGCATTGCACCGGGCAAAGCGACGCAAGAGATCAACGAGCTGGTCTCACAGCGTGTGCTCGCCCGCCCAGGCTCAAGCATGCACATCGTGCTCGTGAGGCATGTCGGCACCGTTGCGCCTCCCACCGAGAGCATGACACACGTGCTGCCCGGAGTTTGCCGGGCGCAGTCGGTCGGCTCTTGCATCATCGTGCTCCGATCGCAGGTGACGATTTTTGTCCCGTCGCACGTGGGCATAAACATCGCGTCGCACGCCATGCCGTTGGTACAAGCGGCGTTGCCGTTTGAGGCGCTACACACCAGGCCAAGGAGCGCGCAGTCCTGCGTCGTCGCGGGCGGTATCAGTTCAGGCGGCGTGTTTGGTCCCACCATCGGACAAGATACTCGCACGTTGCCATCGCAGGACTCTCCGCGGTTTGCGGTGCAATAATCCACGCCGTGATTGCGCGTGGTGCAAGAGCGAAACGTGGTGCAGTTCGTTGCCTCTCTCGCGCACTTAAGTGTGTACTGCTGCTCTGGACTCGCACCACGCGCGATTGTCGCAGCGCTCTGGATATAGCATACACCTCCTCCACTGCGTGGAACGCCCATCCCTGCAGTCGCGCACGACGATGCAACGACGCACCCGCGCCGAATGGATGAGACTGACTCGGGTCGCGCGCACGCAACAAATAGCAAACTAAGTGCTAGTGAAACCACTGCCTTCAAACGCATCTCTGTCACCTCTTGCGTGGCACTGTAGCACGTATAGCGGCCCAAAGCATTTTGTCGCAGCACTTGGCTGATGCCCCGAGCGACTCTAAGTTCGAGCTTGATGGGCTGCCGGCAGTAGCCGATCATCGCTACAGCACAAACGGAGCAATCAATGGCTGATCACACGAGTGTCCCGAAGGGTTGGATGGCTGCGGGAAGCCATCCGGACAAGTTTGATATGGGCGTAGAAACCACGGCGTTGCCAGAGCAAGAGCGCGTCGGCTATCTGAAAGCGCTTGAGCCAACGGACGGCTTCGGGACCCTGATGCAGCATTTTAATCCCACAGAATTTCTCGGTAAACGCATCCGACTTGAAGCGAGCGTGCGATCGGTGGACGTCTCAGGGTGGGCGGGTCTGTGGATGCGCGTGGATGTGAACGGCAAGTCCGACTCGTTTGATAACATGCAGAATCGCGCCATCAAAGGTACGACGGACTGGACTCGGTGCTCGGTCGTTCTCGATGTATCACTCAAAGCTGATACAATCGCCTTGGGAATCTTGCTCGACGGATCGGGCCGCGTCTGGATCAAGGACATCAAGTTCGAAGTCGTTGACCAGAATGTACCAACGACGGACCTCTATCCTCGAGTGCTTGCGGATGGTCCGCAAAACCTTGGTCTGACGTGATGACAGACAAGCCTGCGACACCGAGTCCTGACAAGACCGAAGCTGTGCACAGCGCATCGCGCGCTGACAAGGGCTCCGCGGTTGGTGTGCAAGCGGCTTCGGAAGAGGCGCCGAAATCAATTTCTCGCCATGAAGCGCAGCGAAAAGCAACTAAAGCGAACTGGCCGCCTACGAGCTCCTGGTGAGCCGTGTCCCGGTGACGTACGCTCTTCGCCGCGATGACAACAAACAGCGCCGATGCAATCCTTCGCTCTGTCGTGGTTCCTGCGCTGGGCCTGTCGCTCGCGGCGCTCGTGGGAGTTGGCTGCACGCGGCACAGCGATCCGTCCCCGCCACCGCGCGCTCTCACCGAGCAACCGGCATCTCCAACGAGGACAACCCCCGTGACCACCACCGTGCAACTCGACGCGAGCTCTCCGACTGAGATCGACGTGCCGAATATCGCGCTGCTCGATGCTCTCAGCAGCGACGCTGCCTCAAGGGCGAATCATCCACGGACCGCTATCAGTCAAGCGAACGGCCTCGGGCTTGAGCACCATCGTCCAATGCCCGGTCCGTCGAGTGGCGCGGGAGTTCGCGGGATCAACCCACCCACACGCAGAACACCCCGGCCGTTTCCCGGGACACAAGAGGGGGGATCAGGTCGTCGCGTGGTCGAGCCCGCTGGCCTCGCGGGTCTTATGGAAAAACCGAGCCCCCGACATCAAGGATCCAGCGCCATCGAAGCCGCAACGATCGCCCAAACCACGATTCAACCCGTCCGTCGGCTGGCACAGTCCGGGACCAAGATCTCGATCCCCGGGATCGCTAGCGCTAGCGTTCAGCGAGTCTAAATCCCCCTTCGCTCAGTGGCGGGGCGGAGGCTAAGCGTTGTGCGGGTGTCCGAGCGCATGCCTGCTCCGAAGTATCGCATCACGCCGATATTGAAGGATAAAAAGAGATCCGCTTGGCTCTGGCCTGGCCGATAATCTACATCACTTCGAAGCGACAATAGCAGCATGGTTGAGTCCATCACGACTCCCGTCGCGGTCATCCAACCGGTGCCAACCGTGATCCCAGCGCCTAGCTCAAGCCCGGTGTTGAGTGAATAATAGAGCACACTGTTGCGATACGATCCGCTGATCGGCGCGAAGCCCAAGCGCGCATAAGCTGCCCACTTGGGTTGCGCGACGACGTAAGCCGCCGAGAGCCCAATGCTTCCATGGCCATAGTCGTTGGACGCTCGGATGTTTAACTCGGGGCCAAACATCAAGGTCTGTGATCGCTCGCCGGAGACGGACATTCCTCCGTTGATAAACGCATTCACCGCGCCACCGACGGGGGTGTTAGCTCGGGGTGTCGCGAGGTAGTTCACGCCGCCTGTTCCGCCGATCATCCCAGCGCAGCCGGGCAAAATATACAATGTAAGAGCGATGTATGTCGACCGCAGAGCGAGCAGCGAAGCAACGCGATCACAAAGTGATGATTTGGCTCGAAAAAGCAGACTGCCGCGCATGGGCAGACTGTAGCTCAGCTGAGCACCGACTGACAATTCGTTGCCTGGGGGACATTTCAACGCGCCAAGCTATGCTGTACCCTTCTGAGCTTCGCACGGGCGCAGTGCCGTATGTGCGCCGCAGCAAGCTCTCAGCAATCATCACAAGCTTCGCACTGGCGCAGTGCCGTATGCGCGCCGCAGCACAGACAGCGGCGCAAAAACCTTCGCGCAGCGCTCAGGAAAGAGATCCATTAAGGGCCGATGCGCTCGATTCACTTCATGCTTAATTTGCCAGGCAATTTGCCGATCGATTCTGTTCGACTACGCTGCGTAATCACCGATCTCTGCCCTGAGCGCTTCGCGAAGGTTATAGCGCCGCTGTCTGTGCTGCGGCGCTCATACGGCACGGCGCCAGTGCGAAGCTGCTTGCGATGAATGCTGCGTGACTTGCTGGCGCGCTATTCACTCGCAGATTTTCACAAATGCCCTGGAATCCTCGATGATGTGCGGCCGCTGTGATAAATTCTGAGCATCTATGCTGTACCCTTGTGAGCTTGTATGACGAAAAACAGCTCTGACGCGATCCTTCGATCCATTGTGGTGCCCGCGCTTGGGCTGACGCTTGTCACGCTCATCGGAGTGGGCTGCACGCGCGCACGACAGCAACAAAGCCAGATCTCGCCGAACCCTCCGATGCTGCAGGCAGAGTTAATGGACACGGGTGTTGCGTCGGACCCTGACGCCGCCGCTGTTCTCGCAGAGCAACCCGACGTGGTGCAATCTCAGCGGACTGAGCCTAGTCAACCACCAGATGGCGGCCTTGGCGTTGAGAGTTGGCCGGGGCTAAGAGCAGTTCCCGGCTCGCGTCGGCCGCCCCCAAGAGTTCAAAGACCCGGGATCGCTCGTCCACCCGCAAACGGCTCAGACCCCCTCGCGGGACTGTTGCTAAAAAAGCGCGTCGAGTCCTCGGTCACCGAACAAGAGCGCGAGGCTGCTGATGCGCGTGACACGCAACCGGTTCGTCGAGCCACGCAACACGGAACTGCGCGCGCGATCCCTGGCATCGCAGGCGCTCGGCTTCCCCGCAGCTGACCGATGATCTTCGCCACCATTCAGGCAACACTCACCATAGCTCTCACGCGCGCTCTCTTTGGCCTGTACGCCGCCTGCGTCGATTTTTTGCTTATCGTCGCCAATTTTCTCGGGATTACCTACCGTGATGCCAACGCGCTGCTGTTCTTTGTGCTCTGGCCATCCGTCACGATATTACTTGCAACCATTGCCATCAAACAACGGCGAGAGATCAACGCTTTGACTTCGAAGTCGAGCTCTTTGACGCATTCGGATCTCGGACAAGAGTCAAAGTATTGATGCTAAATTTGCTCTCGTGCGCGAGCAAAATCTTCTTGCGCTCAAAGCCTCCTGCGTACCCCGTTAGCGAACCATCCTTACCAATCACCCGATGACACGGAACCACAATCGCCACTGGGTTGGTCCGATTCGCCATCCCGACCGCGCGGCACGCCTTGGGGTTGCCTACCCGCGCAGCGATCGCCCCGTAGGTGTCAGTCTTACCCGCACCGATCGCACGCAGCTGTTGCCAAACTTTCCGTTGAAACTCAGTCCCGTCGGCACCGCTCTTCAGTCGCTCAATCGCCGCCAGCTCGCCGTCAAAATAAGCGGTGAGTGTGCCCGAGACGTTGTGCGGGTTCTTCCCCCGTACGCTACCCCCGAGCGCCGCACTTACGCGCGTGACGTGAGAGAGATCCCAGCTAAGCGCCTTGAGAGCGCCATCTAACGTCACAAGGTAATATAGCTCACCGACAGGCGAGCTCACTGAGTCTGTAATAAATCCAGTTTTCATTGTATTTTTACTCGCAAATCGCTTGTTTGTGCCGAAGCTGTTGTACCGCATATGCGCGCCACGGACGCCACTGCTCAGCGCGTGCTTCAAGGTCATTCGGTCCTAGCTTTGTGACTCGCTGCAGCGCTTGATCTGTCGAATCAAACGCGTCCGAGAGTGACCCTCTAGCGAGCTCTTCGCGAGCATTGAGGTTGAGTTGCTCGTCGAAGTCAGAGCACCGAATGGCAGACACCAACCGAAGGCCTGGGTATGTTTTAACTCTTCGCGCGAGCATCGAGTCCATCGCGAGTTGCCCGTGTATCTTTGGTAGATCCGCGTCAAGATCAAGCGCCTCACGTACACGCGCGACGAGCTTATGCAGCGACGTCACGGACTCTGTTTTCAGCAGCAACTCGATATAGCCTGGCATCTCGCTCAACAGCAGCTCTGCGGGTGCACCTTGGTGCACAAATGTCTGTCGGTACTGCCGCCCCGCTGCGGTCGCGGTGGGGTTGAGCCGAAGCAACTCCGCCATCGCTGCGCGCCAGTCGTACGCTCCTCGATAACTCATCTTCAAGCGCGTCGTTGTGTTTGAGTCGGTGGTTTTTTTCGGGCGATGGCCGTTTAGCCGGCGCAGCTCTGTGGGTGATTTTCCAGATCCGTTGCGAAAGGCTTCGTTGAAGCGTCGCACACTCCTGTAGCCGCTCGCCAGGGCCACCTGCGTGATGGACAGCGAGCTGTCGTGAAGTAGCTGTTTTGCAAACAACACGCGCCGAGTCTGCGCGACTGCCATCGGGGATGCGCCGAGGTGTTCTGAGAACAGCCGTCGCAACTGTCGCTCGCCCATCCCGAGCCGCTCAGCGAGCTGATCCACTGTGTGGTCATCGTCGAGAGCGCCTTGTGCGATGAGGGCGAGGGCGCGTGAGACGGTGTTTTCGGTTCCACGCCAAGCGGCGACGGTGGGAGAGAGCTCGGGTCGGCAGCGAAGGCATGGGCGATACCCCGCGATTTGTGCCGAGGCGGCGCTGGCAAAGTAATCGCAGTTCTTCGCATGAGGAGTGCGCGCAGGACAAATGGGTCGGCAATAGATCTTGGTGGTCTTCACCGCCGTGAAAAACGACCCGTCAAAACGGGAGTCTCGCGCCAGTACAGCGCTGTAGCAAACGTCGCGATCGAGAGCCATCAGGGATCCAAACTATGCCGCAAGTTGAGCGCGGCGTCTGGCGGTTTTCGGACCTGGATAGAATCTCACTTTGTGGCTGAAAATCCCACACATTCAACACGCGATCGCAAATGTTTGCTGCTATCCCCTTTCGCTTTGCCAGCAGTTCACTACACTTAGGGTTGTGTTCTCATTTATGAAATCGCGATTGCGCATCCCGTCCGCAGCCGAAGCCCTCGCTGGACGCTCTGAAAAAATGCCTAGCTCGGGCCTGCACACGGTCCTGCACACACGCATTGAACCGCCATACCCCACTGGAATCGAGCAGGCGATGTTTGGCCTCGGCTGCTTTTGGGGCGCTGAGCGCAAGTTTTGGAAGCTCGCTGGTGTGTACACCACTGCGGTTGGCTACTCCGCCGGGAGCACGCCGAACCCCACATACCGGGAGGTCTGCTCTGGCCAGACGGGCCACAATGAAGTGGTTT
>JANNCG010000890.1:0-2283 GCA_031386385.1 Myxococcales bacterium | reverse complement strand
CGCCGCAATCGCGCGCACATACTCGGGGTCTTCTTTCACCGGGTTGGTGTCGTCAAAGCGCAGGTTGCACGTCCCGCCATACTGTTGTGCGATTGAAAAATTCAGGCAGATCGATTTCGCATGACCGATATGCAAATACCCGTTCGGCTCTGGCGGAAAGCGCGTCGCCACTCGCCCTCCGTGCTTGCCCACTCGAAGATCCTCTTCAACAATGGCTCGCAGAAAATCCTGACTGCGCTCCGCGCCCTTGCTATCGCTTTTGGTATCCATGTTCACTTTTAACTTTGGCTGCGTTCGAACGTAGGTATAGCCATGAGTGGGGTGAATGTGTACCGCAGAAGAAGTTTCGCGCGCGTTCTGCGGATCCATCGCTGCAACGGAGGCTCGGCTCGCGTCACATGGCGAGCGAATAACCAAGTGCCCCGTTCTCGTACTGGCTCTGAATCACCAAGCTCGGTGCGCGCGAGATGCCACCGACACCGCCCTTGAAGATGTAGAGCCTCCCGGCGTCTCGCAGCGCGCCCACATCTGCGTGGTACGCGCCCACGACCAAGTCATCGAAGCCATCACCGTCAATATCCGCCCCTGCCGCGAGGGCGCCGCCAAAGTTGTCACGCATGGCCTCGCCGCCGCGCCGATGCGTGGGATCTGCTGCAAATTGACCACGCAAGTACACCTGGACGTACCCCGCTCCGAGCACCCCTTGATAGGTTCCGTTCTCTGCACTCACAGCCAAATCGCCCACGCCGTCACCATCCAAATCGCCCGCTCGAACGATCGCGTGTCCAAAGAGGGCGCCTGGTTGATCACCCGAAATCACGCTCGTTGCAGCGGTCGAAAAACCCGTCGGTGTTCCGCGAAAGTAGCTCACGCTCCCTGCGTCTTGCAGCCCGTTGGGATCTGCATAGCGCGCACCTACAAACAGATCGGCATAACCGTCTCCGTCGTAGTCGAACAAGGGTGACAGCGACGTGGCAAAGGCGTCAAACGCCGTTTGACCTGTTAGAATCGTGCTGGGCGCGTCATTCATCCGATCGCTTGAGCTCAAAAACAACAACGCTCGCCCTGCTTGCCGCATCCCTCCGGGCATCGCGAAGAGTCCACCCACAGCGAAATCCGTGAGCCCGTCACCGTTCACGTCTGCGCCGCTCGCGAGCGCGAGGCCAAAAAATTCCATCGCGTCAGCGCCGCGCCAAGTGCGACTGGGGGCGGCCTGCAGTCCATCCGCGCTCCCGAGGTACAACCCCGATGCCCCTACATCCATGTTGGCGCCATCAGCGAGTCTGGCGCCCACCAGGACGTCCGTATAGCCGTCGTGGTTGACATCCCCTGCACACGCAATGGCCGATCCAAACGCCTCTCGCATCGATGTGCCCGTAAACACTCTCGCGGGACGGGGGTCTATCCCGAGTCCTTCTGCACTGCCGTAGTACAACATCACAGCACCAGGCCCAGGCGCTTCGTTGAAAGGGTCCTCTACGTCCGCATCCACCGCAGAGACCAACAGATCTCCGTAGCCATCGCCGTTGACATCGCCCGCGCTCGCGACCGCGTGACCAAGATGATCGCCTGCGAATCCACGCAACAGGGTCGACAGTCGCACTTGCGAGAGGTCCCGTTGACCCAAAAACACCTGCACCACGCCAGCGTCGAGTCCTCGGTTTGCAAACGCCCGCAGCGCGCCAGCAGCGACATCGGCAAGCCCGTCTCCGTTGAGATCTAACACGGACCCATACACCGAATTTTGCCCTGAATTTGCCCGCGGAACAAAAACCTCCCACGTCTTGCTCTGCTCGCCCACTTCGTTCGTGACACGCCAAAACACCGGTCCCGATGGCAGCGGCGTGAGGGGACGCACAGAGGTCTCGTTGGTGAGCCGCGAGCTAATCTCTGAGCGACACGCACGATCACGACACCACTGTACCCTCACCTGCCCCGAGGCCCCCATCGCGTTGTGCGATGCGATCCATTCAAACGTTGGCTGTTGTGTGTGAGCGGTGCTCGTGGACCAAGGCGCAATCAGCCGAAACTCACGCGCCACCACGCCCGCCTCAGGCACGCGAAGGCCACTCTTGGCGCCACACGCGGTGAGACAGCAGTAGAGCAACGTTGCGGCAATCACCCGGGGACGGAGGCTCATGATCAGTGGAGCCGAGCGTAGCATCTGTCGTACGCGTCGGCGCAAGAGCGATGAGGGATTTGCGATGAGGACTTAGCCTCCTCGCATGGGCCTTCGGGCTGCTCAGTGCACTGAGTCACAAAGTGTGCCCTCAGGGTCCCTTC
>JANNCG010000871.1:0-1807 GCA_031386385.1 Myxococcales bacterium | reverse complement strand
CGCAGCCACCATGGACTGGATGGAGCAAGAGCAAGAGCGCGGGATTACCATTACCTCCGCTGCGACGACTGCTTTTTGGGCACCAACACACGGTGCAGGCAAAGACATCAAGCACCGCATCAACCTGATCGACACCCCTGGGCACGTGGACTTCACGATTGAAGTCGAGCGTTCGCTTCGTGTGCTCGACGGTGCTGTCGCAGTGTTTGACGGTGGCAACGGAGTTGAGCCCCAGAGCGAGACCGTTTGGCGCCAAGCTGACAAGTACCGAGTTCCGCGTCTTGCGTTCATGAACAAGATGGACAAAATCGGCGCAGACTTCGAGATGTGCGTGGCGTCCATGAAGGACCGCCTCGGCGCAAACCCAGTGCCGATCAACTGCCCCATTGGTGTTGAAGACAAGCACAAGGGCGTGTTCGACCTCGTCCGTATGAAGGGCATTATCTTTGACGATGACTCAAAGGGCCAGAAGTACGACGTCGTTGATTTGGACGATCTTGAGAAGCTCCCACAGTTTCGTGATTATCCCGCAGATTGGGACGAGTTCAAGATCCGCGTGGCAGACTATCGCCAGGGCTTGATCGAAGCCGCTGCGGATTGCGATGAGGTCGTTGGCGAGAAGTTTCTCGAAGACCGGATCGCAGACATCTCGGAAGAAGACATCCAGCGCGCGCTTCGCAAGGGTACGCTCGCTTTCAAGCTCGTCCCCGTGGTCGCAGGCTCGGCGTTTAAGAACAAGGGCGTGCAGATGCTGCTTGATGCAGTGATTGCATACCTTCCTTCACCCATTGATATTCCCCCAACCAAGGGAAAGCACCCAGAGACCGGTGCAGAGATGTTTCGTGAAGCGCGTGATGACGCTCCCTTTGCAGGGCTCGCATTCAAGCTCATGAACGACAAGTTCGTCGGTAACCTGACGTTCTTCCGCACCTACTCAGGCTCGCTTGAGTCTGGCTCAGCGGTGCTTAACTCAACACGTCGCAAGACAGAGCGCATTGGCCGTTTGTTGCTGATGCATTCGAACGATCGTGAAGACATCAAAGACGTCTTCGCAGGCGTGATTGCAGCTGCAGTGGGTCTTCGTGACACGCGCACCGGAGATACGCTCTGTGACGAGCGTTCACCGATCGTGCTCGAGGCGATGATCTTTCCTGAGCCCGTGATTGAGATCTCTGTTGAGCCCAAGACCAAGGCCGATCAAGAAAAGATGGGCGTTGCTCTGCAGCGCTTGGCTTTCGAAGATCCATCCTTTCGAGTTGCGAGCGACGAAGAGAGCGGTCAAACGATCATCAAGGGAATGGGCGAGCTCCATCTCGAGATCATCGTGGATCGTATGAAGCGCGAGTTCAAAGTCGAAGCGAACACTGGCAAGCCAAAGGTTGCCTACCGCGAGAGCATTCGCAAGACCATTGAGCAAGACTACAAGCACGTGAAGCAATCAGGTGGACGTGGTCAGTATGGTCACGTGACCATTGAGCTGTCCCCTGGCGAGCGTGGCACCGGCTACGTGTTCGAAGACGACATCAAGGGCGGAGTGATTCCAAAAGAGTTTATTCCAGCTGTTAACAAGGGAATCGAAGGCGCAGTTTCGCGCGGCGTTCTCGCAGGGTTTCCTGTGATCGACGTGAAGGTTCGACTCTTTTACGGCAGCTACCACGATGTGGACTCAAGCACGACGGCCTTTGAAATCGCAGGGTCTATCGCATTTCAAGAAGCCGCAAAACGAGCAGGGTTGCACTTGCTTGAGCCTGTGATGGCGGTTGAAGTTGTGACCCCTGAAATGTTCTTGGGCGACGTGATCGGCGAC
>JANNCG010000832.1:0-8869 GCA_031386385.1 Myxococcales bacterium | reverse complement strand
ACGATGGTCGCTCCAATCGCGAGAGCCAGTAAGGTGATAGCGCTCGCACCCGTCGCCGGACCCAGCAGATGAATCAGTGGTCGCCACACCCCCTGCGCCACGACAGGCGCAAGAATCAACGCGATCAACATGCCAAAGGCGAAGCGCTCTGCGCTCTGGGTCCAGTGGTCCTTCATTTAGTGGTTCGCATAGCAAACCATAAGCCAACGCGTCGCGAAAAAACACACTATGGAGCGAGGGCTTGCAACAAGGCTCTCGACCGCCGCACTTCGTCGCGCACGGATGGCCCGCTCTCACCGACAAACCGATCGAGCACCGATTGCCGCAGGGCACGCGCCGTGTTTTCTGCGAAAATGACGACAGCCCCTGCCCCACACAAAAACTCTGTAGCGATATAATCTCTCTCTTCGAGGCTCCAGCCGTGCGGCTCAAGCCTCGTTGAGCGAGCAACCTGTTTCGCCGCGGACAGCTCGCTCGACCTAGTTGTGCCACCGCACACAATCGTTGGCACACTTTTTTGGCGCCGTGATTCTCAGCAAAATTACACACCAATGCCCATTCGTGGCAGTTTGGCTCGCGTTTTGCTCTCTGGTTTCGCATGAGCACAAACCCACTCAAACTCTCTCTGGCCGTCATCGCACTTCTCGTCCCAACGCTCGCGCAGTCCACCAGCGAGGCGTGCACTGGGATGTACTGTTTGCCGCTAAGAACTCTGCCGCAGCAGGGGGCGACGGTGCCAGCGAATCTCCCAGCGTTTCGGATTTATGGCGAGCCACGGCTGCCCTTCGTTGCCCCCGACGGCGGGATCCCCGATGGGGGATTCGTGGACGGGAGCGCTCCACTCGCTGAGCTTGTCTACACTCTTTCGCGACGCTCCGCAGGGCATACGCCGGTACCGCTGGGAATGGTCAATGTGATGGGTCCATGGCGCGATGTCCCAATCAATGCACCGCTCGTTGTCGGCGAGACGTATGAGCTCATTGTGCGGGCGCCCTGTGTCGACTCGACACAAACAATAGAGACGCTGTTTACCGTTGGACCAGCGGCAGCAACTCCAACATCATTGGGCGAACTTGTGATGGATCCCCCGCGTGCGCGAGTGGTCCCCATTCCGACGAACACCGGTGGCTGCTACGCGGACGCACCAGCATACGGCGCGGATGTGCACGTTGAGTTGTCCAGTGACGCCCGGCCTTGGTCTGAGGTGCTGGTGTACACAACGCTTGTGGACGGGATGCCTTGGGCGCCAGAGTTTTCGCTCAACGGATCGTTCGGAATGCGCTTTCCAGCGCCTGGGGGGGCGTATCTAGGTCGCGGTCGTGACGAGGTTCACACGCTCTGCGGAGGCCGATCACAAGTGCTCGCTGCGGGGACTCACACCGTGCAAATCACCGCGCAACGCCCCGGTGACCCGACGATACTTCGCACCAACGAGCTCATGGTCGAGCTACGCTGCCCGGCGAACACCAACGTGGATGCTGGATATAGTCCAGACGCGATGACAGAAACGCCTCGCCCGATGCACGGCGGCGGTGGTTGCTCAGTGGCTCGACGACCCGGTCAGCGGGCACCCGGCGGGTTTGCGCTTGCCCTGTTCGCAGTGGCGCTCGTCGCTCAGCGCGCGTTGCGAAGGCAGTCGTAGCCGTTTTCGGTCCCACCGGTGTCAATCACTTCGAAGTCCGAGGGGCGGATGCCATTCAGTACGCGACTGCCGCGAGGTCCCCACAGCGTGTCCCAGCTGGCCGCGCATCCGGTAGAGTCCTCCGCCATCAACGCGATTTCGCCGCCGTCTGCGAGGAGCATTCCGTAGTGCGTTAAGCCGTACACCACGGCGCGTACAACGGGGTTGGCGGGATCAAGTCCGCGGGACGCGGGATCGAATCCAGCGCGCAATCTCCAGCGCGAACCATAGATCGGCGCGTTGGGATCAAACGCACTCGGGCCCCCTGCATGTGTTGCGGGCCACACATACACAGGTCCCGGAGCGCCGTTCATCGCGGCTCGTTGCATGCGATTATTCGGAAGCGCAAAACGAATCGCGTGCTCAACGCGACCCGACATCACGTCACCCACGGTAAACAACAACGGCGCCATCGGAAACCCTGCTGCGTCCGGCCCTGTGCAGTCGCGCCCGATGCCCCAGTTGCGAGCTGCGACGGGTGGCAGTGTCGAGCCGGGCGCGGGTGGTTGGCCCCAGACGTCGCGCTGGGTGTTCCACGCGACGGAGCACTCAGTGTAAAACCGGCCTCCGGTGTAGGTGGCACGATACGCTTCGAACAGCTGGTTGCTCCCAAAGTCTGCAACGATCATGTGGCAATCACCCGTGTAATCGCCCGCTGTTCTTCCTGGGCAAACATAGTCCATCTGGCCCTCGATACGTCCTCCCATAGGCACCGGAAACATCACGTTGGGATCGCAATCTGTGGAGTACGCCACAGGATCCATCGCGTACCTCGCAACGCGCGGCGTGTTTGCATCCGCGTCGAGCACCACAAAGCTCGTGTCGATTTGAAAGCGGTTCGCGTTGCCCCATCCGCCTCGGGCTTCGAGCCACGCGGTGGTTGCCGCTGAATTCGCTCGTGTTGGCGCTGCACTCACGTCGGTGTACATCCACGTTGTCTCAGGAAAATACCGCCCCTGACGCGCTCCGCAGTGCCCCACGGGCACCGTCCTGCCCATCAATGGAACATCCGTTGGAGGCGTCACTCCCGTGTCCGCGATCGGTCCGCCTATGTCTGTTGGCGCCGTGGGACGATCATCACTGGGATTGCTGCGATCGTCCACTGGAGAGATCACATCGAACGAGCTGTCCATCACACTTCCATCGGACTGGGGCGCGGTTGAACAAGCAACGAGCGCTGTCGTGATGGACGCAAGAAGAGCAAACTTCGACACTAGAGAAGCACGCATAGGGCAAATGATCGCACACCGCGTGCGTGACTTCGAGAGCATAGGCAGTGAGTTGTGTGCGTGGTACGTATTCAGCCGCATGACTCCGCCAAAAGAGCCTCCTTACCGTGGTCTTACGAATCGTCCCGATGGGACTGCGGTGTTGCCAGCAAAAACACTCGCGCAATACCGCCCCGCGCACCGAGGCATCGTCGTTGCGGTGGTCGGTTCGATCTGGTTTGGCGCGGTAATACTGACTGTTCTGGGCAAATTACTTGGGGTCCCCCTGCTTGGACCGCTGATGGCGCTTCTGCTGTTTGTGGGCATTTTTCGCGTGTTGCGGCGACGCACGGTGGCGATGGTGCGTGCGATTGAGGACTCAAGTGCGCTGATCGCGCGGCACGAGTTTGACCGTGCAGCAGAGCAGCTCGACACCGTTGCGACGCCATTTGGGACAAACTCGCTCTTGCAAGCAGCGATCGTGCACAACCGTGCGGTCATTGAGTCCATGCGTGGCAACTTAGACAACGCGGTGCTCTTGTTCAACCCGTTGTTAAACACAGCGCCGATGAAGAATCCCTTCGCGCCACTCAATGATCCGACTCACGCCAACCTTGCGCTGGCCTATGCGCTGCTGGATCGCGCCAAAGACGCACGGGAAGCGCTCGCAAAAATCACCGGAAAGGGCTCCCAACTACAGCAGATCGGGGTGAACCGCACCGTGTGCAGCGCGCGCCTTCGACTTGGTGAAACCAAAGAAGTCATCGCTCTGTACGCCAACCAGTGCAACGAATGGGAGCACACTCTCCCCGTAGCCTCCATGCGAGTGACGGCACTTTTGCGTGCATTTGCGCTGAGCGAACAGTCTCCCCAAGAAACACGCACCCCCGAGCAAGAGCGAGAGATCGCTCAATGGCTCACCTACGCAGGCCAACCTGATCGCGCCGCGACAGAGTCTTTTCTCCTTCATTGGCCGCAGTTTCGCGCGTTTGTGCACGAGCGCGAGGTGTCGTTTCGTTAGCGTCGCCGCGCCAGCGCGATGAACTAAACCGCCACCCATCGAGCGCCCCATGGCATCGAAGAAAAAAATAAGTCGGGGCGAGAGGATTTGAACCTCCGACTCCACCGTCCCGAACGGTGTGCGCTACCAGGCTGCGCTACGCCCCGAAAAGCGAGCGAACTGTGCCTATGGTCGTCACCACAGTCAAGCCCACAATCACCATTTCGCGCGATCTCTTTTCACACGTCAGAGCTACCCTGCGCAGCGCGTCTTTGATGGTTTGCCGTCAAATCACTGTCCATCCTCTCATTTGAGCCCCCCTCATGAACCCTAACGACCCTCGTTCACAATCGACCGCCAGACTCAGCCGCCGGCTCGTTGCGATCGGCCTCAGCACGATATTTGTTGGCTGCTCCGCTCTCAAAGAGGGCTCCGAACGCTACGAGGGCGGCATCGACTCGCCGACAGTGGACAGACCCACCGTCGACGTGAGGGACGTCAGCAGCGATGTTGGCGCGCTCGACGCAGAGACCAGCGTGGTGATTGATGTCGTTGCGCCGGACGTGGTTGCGGACGCAGAAGATAGCGCTAGCGATGTGGCTGTGGACATACCGAGCGATGTGCCGAGCGATGTTCCAAGCGATGTGCCGAGCGATGTTCCAAGCGATGTGCCGAGCGATGTTCCGAGCGATGTTCCGAGCTGCATGGCGAACTTGCAGACGGATCCGCTCAACTGCGGGGCGTGCGGCAATCGTTGTGGGGCTCAAAACGGTACCGCTGGGTGTGTAGCTGGCAGTTGTGTGATCGAGAGCTGCGCGCCAAACTTTGGCAACTGCAACAACAACGTGATGGACGGCTGCGAGATCGATCTGAGGTCTTCTGCAGCCAACTGCGGCTCATGTGCGCGGGCCTGTCTCGCCGGAGCATGCACGATGAGCCACTGCGCATCGGACCCGAGGTCGGTCGTGGGTGGCAACCGCAACACCTGTGCGCTGACGTATGGCGGCAGCGTGAGGTGCTGGGGCGGCAATGACGACAATGAGTCCAACCAAGCGACGTATCGTCCGTCGTCGGTGGCGCAGGTGGGAGTTGAAGTTCCACTGGATGTGAGTCAAGTGGCGGAGGGGTACAGCACCGTGTGTGTGCGCCATGGCATCAACAACAACGTAAGCTGTTGGGGCGCAGGCGCCTCTGGTCAGCTCGGAGACGGAACCAACACCGCGCGAGGAGTTTTTCCGGCCACCGTCACCCGCAACACGATGGGCAATCCTGTACTGCGTGACGTCGCTGAGGTGGCCTCGGGCGTGCTGCACAGCTGCGCACGACTCATCGACGGAACAGTGACTTGCTGGGGTTTTAACACCTTTGGCGCGCTTGGAAACGGGACCCTGATCTCCACCAATCGTGCGGTCCAAGCGCTGGTTCTTAACGACGCCATCAGCTTGGCAACAGGGTACTACAACACCTATGCAGTGCGTGGCGCGGACGGAGCGGTGTTTTCTTGGGGCGCCAACTTCTCCGGGCAGCTTGGGACGGGTGTTGTGGGTGCGGATCGCGACACACCAGCGATCGTAGCGAACACCGCCGGCACCTCCGTCGTACGCGCGGGAGCCAACAACGCCTGCGCGATTCGCGGCGCAAGTCGCCAGCTTTTTTGCTGGGGATACAACGACTTTGGGCAACTCGGCCCGGGCAATCCGGTGCTGGGCGTCACGCAGCTTCAGGGGATCACTCAGGTGCTCGATGTTCACATCGGTGCGGGGCACATCTGCGCCCTCCGCGACAATGGGACTGTATTGTGTATAGGCAATAATTCGCAGGGACAGCTGGGCAACGGCAACACCCGAGACAGCAACATGTTGGGCGCCGTCCAGGGCATCGCGAACGCGGTCGCGATTGGCGGTGGTCGCGCGCACACGTGTGTCGTTCGTGCGGACAATACGGTCTCGTGCTGGGGCTTCGATGAATTTGGCCAGCTGGGTTCTGGTCGGCAGCTGGCGATCCCGAGTCCACGGCCAGTGCTGGCACTTCAAGGCGTCCCAGTCGAGCTCTCCGCGGGGGACAGCACGACGTGTTATCGCACAGCGGGGGGAGTGATGTTTTGCTGGGGCGGCAACATTTATGGCGAGGCTGGGACGCAAACACAGACGCCCGTGACCAACGCCACGGCGGTTGTTGGAATCGCAGACAGCGCGCAGATTAGCAACGGATTTCTAAGTTCGTGCTCGCGCAGCGGCATGGGAGGTCGCCTTGAGTGCTGGGGCTTTAACCAGTACGGACAGGTCGGCAGCAACAGCGTGGCGAACTATCTGCTCATGCCCCAGACGATCATCGCGACCAACGTTCGCTCAGTCCGCGACCGCGGCGGCACGGTCTGCGCGGTGAACGACAATGGCGGGATCGGTCGATTGTCCTGCTGGGGTCGCAACATCGGCGGCGAGGTCAACGGAGTTGGCGGCACGCCCGTGCGGCAACCCATAGACCAAGGCCTGAGCAACGTTGTGGAGGTCGCCCCGGGCTATGGGCACATCTGCGCAACCCGCAACGGCAACAACGCCATCTGTTGGGGCACGGGCGCTAACGGCGAGTTTGGCAACGGGCAAAATCCAGCGGGGATCCGGACGGCCGTAGAGGCCGCGGCACAACCACCAGTGCAAAACGCGATGGGATTTGTCTATGATTTCTCAAAGCTCGCCGCCGGATTTAGGTTCACTTGCGGGATCAACGCGGCACGCAACGTGGTGTGTTGGGGATACAATGGTGAAGGCGGCTTGGGGCAGCCTGGCGCCGTCCCGTCCAATCCCCGTGGCGCGCTCGTGGATGGACTTCCGATGGGCAACATTACCGATCTCGCGGTGGGCGCAAACCACGCGTGTGCGCTCACGGGCGGGCCCATGAGTGAAGTGTGGTGCTGGGGTGATAATTTTTGGGGCGAAAACGGGACCGGCTCGCTTGCGACCCAGCGCTTTTACCAAGCGCAGCGGGTCACGCTACCACTCCCCGTGGTTGAGATCACTGCGGGTGTCGCTCACACCTGTGCACGCCTGAACAACAACACGATGCAGTGCTGGGGCATGAACATCGACAATCAGTGTGGAACCATGGATCCGATCTTTCGTATCGCGCCCATCACTGCCCGATAGTTTCGCATGAAGAGGCATTTCTCAGTCCTGCGTGGCTGAGGCGAAATTGCGCCGAGCAGCGGGACGCAACTCTTGATACAGTGCCGGGGGTATGAACTTTGGCTTACGCTTCGCGCACCGCTCTGTGCAATGGATCGGCGCTTCGTTGGGTTGTCTTCTCTTGGTCGCATGTACCGCACCGAAAGACTCAAACGAGCGTTATGAGGGAGGGCTCACAGACACGAGCAATGATCTCGTTGGGCCAGACGTTGTGAGCCGAATGGACGCAAGCGACGCGAGTGAGGTTGTACGAATGGATATTCCAACGTTGGATGTGCCGTCGGATGTGCCGTCGGATGTCCCCTCAGACGTTGGCTGTATGGCCGCGGTGCAGACGGATCGTTTGAACTGCGGGGCGTGCGGGAGAGTATGTCCAGGGGTGGAGCGCTGTGTGTCGGGCCGCTGCGCGAACGAGATCAAACAGCTCGTTGGAGGATTGAGAAACACCTGTATTTTAACCTACGGAGGCACCGTTCGCTGCTGGGGTGGCAACACCGATAGCGAGTCTCTTTCAGGGACGCTCAGGGCGTCGTCGGTGGGACAAGACATTCAAAATGCACCGATGGACGTCAGGGCTATTGGTGGGCAGGGCGCTACGATGTGCGCGCTCCGCGGCGCCGACAACAGCATGGTCTGTTGGGGATTCGGAAACAACGGCCAGATCGGGAATGACATGCCCCGTAATTTCGTCGACTCACCGCAACAAGTGCAGATCACACCGGTCGGAGGCGCGCCTGCTGAGCCGCTAAACAACGTGGAAGAGATGGCATTTGGGTCATCCCATGTCTGCGCGCGACGGGCCAATGGCGAGGTGTATTGCTGGGGATTTAACGCCTCGGGACAGCTCGGGGATGGATCGTTTGACAATCGCTCGCTCGCGGTGTCTGTACCTATTTTACCTGACATGATGAATCGTACAAACATTATAAGTCTCGCCGCCGCTGAGGGAAACACGTACGCTGTACGCGTCGACGGACAGGTGCTCTCGTGGGGACACAACTACGCGGGTCAACTTGGATCTGCAGCGCCGCCCCGGTCGGGACCGGGACTCGCAGGCAGCGGGGGTGTTCCTCTCAACAATGCACTCAAAGTCTTTGCCGGTGGCGCTAACGCCTGCGCTCTGCTGACTGGAAGCGAGTTGTATTGTTGGGGCTTGAGCAGCTCGGGACAGACCGGGTTGATTCGGGACGTGGTCTCTACACCACAGGCGTTTTCACGCGGCACCGTGACCGTAGGTGCTCACATTGGGTTTGGCTTCATTTGCGCGCTTCAAGAAGATCGCACGGTGTGGTGTAGGGGCAAGAACAACCTGGGACAGCTCGGCTTTGGCGACACCGTTTCGAGTGCAGTGGCGAGACCCGTCCCGATGGTGAGTGATGTTGTGTCCATCGGTGGTGGCGCATCACACACATGCGCAGTGCTGAGAGACAACACCGTGAAGTGCTGGGGGATGGACGAGCACGGGCAGCTAGGGAGCGGGCGACAATTGTACTTTCCAACGCCCACTGCAGTGCAGGGGTTGATGCCCGGAGCCATGGGTGCTCCAATTCAGATCGCGGGCGGAGAAACCTCAACGTGCTACCGACCCACTGGTGCCGCGAGCGAAGTATACTGCTGGGGACTGAACTCGCACGGAGACGCAAATTTGCGAGACACCGTCCCCCAAACGAGCCCAACGCGCGTCCTGACACGCGGGCCCAGCACACAGGTCGCTGCCGGACTCTGGAGCGCCTGCTCGGTGACTGCGGGACTAGGTCTTGAGTGTTGGGGATCAAACGACTACGGACAGATCGGCGAC
>JANNCG010000824.1:0-6451 GCA_031386385.1 Myxococcales bacterium | reverse complement strand
CGGGCATGTTTCGCCCTGGACATGCAGCGAGCACCAACGAAATGAGCGAGAGTGTGACCAGTTTTGAATGAGACATTTTATTCAACGAGACTCAGTACGATCTTGCCAACGTTTTGGTTGCTCTGCATCACAAGATGAGCGTGTTTTACCTCTTCGAGCGAAAACACCTCATAAATGACGGGAGCCAGAATTTTGGACGCCCATAGCGATCGCGAAAACTCTACGAACTGCGCGGTCGCCGCTCGCTTTTCGAGCGCAGTGCGCCCTCGAAGCACCGTCCCTTCAATCCGCGCACGCTTTCGCAACAATTGCGACAAGTCCAGCTCGCAGCGGGACCCTCCGAGCAAACCGACGAGGACCCAGCAACCTTGGTACGCCAGGGCTCGAAGGTTTTCATCTGCGGCAGAAGCACCGACCAAGTCGACCACAACATCCGCACCACGGGCGACATGCGTTCGGAGCTCATCGTTGAACTCAAGGTGATTGCCCAACACCTGGGCTCCGAAGGATCGGAGAATCTGGGCTTTTGAAGCGGTCCTCACGGAAGCAAACACCTCTGCGCCGATCGCTTTCGCGATTTGAATGGCCGCAACACCCACACCGCTCGCGGCTCCGTTGATGAGCACGCTCTGTGATCGCTGCGTGTGTGCGATAGAGCACAGAGCGTCGTGTGCGGTGACAAATGCCTCAGGAATCGCCGCAGCTTCGATAAAACTTAGACCGTCGGGGATGGCCATTAAGACGCCTGAGTCGACCGCGACAAGCTCAGCGTAGGTCCCACCCGAGGCGATTCCGCAGACACGCGCGCCCAACCAATGCTGATCGTCCGCCGAGAACACCTCCTCAACGACACCGGCAAACTCAAGGCCTAAGACATCTTGGACCGCACCGGGTGGTGCGGGATACATGCCTAATCGCTGCAAAATATCAGCGCGATTGACTGCGGTCGCGTGAACCCGAACAAGCACCGAACCCGCAACAAGCTCTGGCTGGGGTCGCTCCCGCATTGCTAGGACCTCTGGCCCACCAAATTCTGTGACAACTACAGCTCTCACTTCATTTCTCCTTCGTCAATTCTCGCACGCAGTGTACCGAGTCACGTAAGCTACGGGGCTAGAAGCAATGCCGTTAGATGGTTTTCATGTTGTTCAGTGGGCCTCGTCGCAGTTTGGATCGCTCTCTCCGGTCACACTCGGCGGTCTCGCACTGCTCGTTCTTATTGTCGGGGTGAGTATGGCCGTCGGCGGAGGTCGACAGGTCCCGCTCTCGTGGGCTTTGATCGCGGCGGGACTGTCCGCTTGTGTTCTCTCATATTTCATTGTCGGTACCGCAGTGAACAACAGCGGCGGAATCCAGCAAAACACGCGCGTAGACAGCGCGGCTTGGATTTATGGCCCATACTGCACAGCGATCATCGCGATCGGAGTCGGTGGGTACGTATTTCGCCTCGCACTTCGTGCATGGTCGAGTGACGAAACGAGCGGAAAACCATTTGGGGTGCTGCTCCTTCTCGTTTGTATCGGCCTCATGTTCGTGGGTGTGCAGCTTGTTCGCGGCGCGTTTGCTCCCTCAACGGGCCCCGCCCGTGCGAGAGCACTCAATCCGGACGAAACCACACCAGGAATCCTCCGTCCAGACTATGGCGATCAACCTGTTCGGCGTCGCGTCGTGGCACCTATCCGTCGGTGACACTTTGCAGCGGATGGTCCTGCGCTATGCTTGAGAATTGAAATGACTGATTCTCCCGACGACGACGACCGCAAGCGCGAGGCTTCTCAGGCTCTCAGCGATCTTGAAGACGTCCTGCTTCGAATCAATGGCCTTCGCGGTTTAGCTGAAGACATCCGAGCGATTCGCGCACTCGTGCTTGATGGCCGAGCGCCGAGAGTGGCGGTCATTGGGCGACGCGGCTCCGGAAAATCCTCCCTCGCTAACGCGCTCCTCGGCACTGAGGCACTCGCGACCGGGGCTGTCGTGGACACGACAAAAGAGCCCGAGTGGATTGAGCTGTCCCACCGAGGACGAAAAATTCGTTGGATCGACACCCCGGGATTGCGAGCCGGAGGCAACCCCGACAGAGGCGACAAGATCGCACAACTCCTTGCAAAAGATCCGCCCGATGTGATTTTGCTGTGCGTGCGCGCGACGCAAGTCGACGCGGGCATCGACGATGATTTGGACGACGTTCGGTCGATTCTTACCGCGATTGAAGGCAAGGGAAAGCCCAAGCCTCCTGTTGTTGCAGTCATCACCCGAGTGGACGATTTGGCGCCACCAGTGCCAAAGCAGCCACCGTTTTTTGGCGAAAAAAAGGTCAACATCGAGAAGTCGGTGGATGTGCTGCGAAAGCACATGGAGCGTGTGGGATTGGCGAGCAAAGCCATCGTTCCGGTCACAACTTATCTGAAATATTTTACGGATGGTGCGATCGCGATCGACTGGCGCTTCAATATGGATGTCTTGGCCGACGCGGTGTTCGACGCGCTCCCGGTCGAGGCACAGGCGAGCGCCGCGATCGCCTTCGAAGCTTCAAAAATGCTTCGCAGAAAGGTCGCCCGGCGGATTGTCCAAGGCACGAGCAGCGTGGCGTTTTTTGTCGGAGCCGCACCAATCCCTCATGATTTGCTGCTCTTGACGCCCTTGCAAGGCGTGATGGTGTTGGGCGTGAGCTTTCTTGCTGATCGCAACTCGCGGGCTCGATTGGTCGCAGAGTGGAGCGCCGGAATGGGTCTCAACGTTGGCGCTGGCGTGGCACTTCGTGCGGGGGCTCGTGCGCTCATCAAGCTGGTGCCTGGCTTTGGTGCTGCGATCTCTGGCGGCGTCGCGGCCGCCGGCACCTGGGCGCTAGGAATGGCGGCGATTCGGTACTTCGTCGACGGAGCTTCGATCGATGAGACCCGAAAAGAATTCGAAGCGGTGAAGAAGGCCGGCATTCCCAAGGGGATACTCCCGACAAACCTTGAGCCTGCGCAGCCAGAGCCACTTGAGTCGTCGAGCACCGGCGTCAAGCCGAGTGAATGATCAACTGCGAAACAAGCAGCGGATTCTCCTCGGGCTCGAGCGTCTCGAATCACTTTTTGCTTCCTACGATTTTGTAGCGACGGGGATTTTTGCTGCCCGTATGCAAGCCCTTCGCTCACTCTTGCGCTTCGGTCGATTGCCGCGCGTGCTGCTCTGTGGACGTCGCGGCTCGGGAAAATCATCTCTCATCAATGCCCTTCTCAACCGCGACTTGGCAAAGACTGGCGCGGTTGAAGACACAACACTTGTCGCGCAACACTACGCCATTCGACTGGCCCAGTCGGACTCTGAGTGGATCGACAGCGCAGGGTTGAGCGCTGGCGCAGTTTCGGGCGTACGTGCGGACTCCCTGCAAGAAATAGTAGCGAATTATCCGCCGAGTGTTCTGTTATTTTTGCACCCCGCTTCGGAGGTTGACGCCGGAATCGACGCTGAAATGACAGCCATCCGTGAGGCGTTTGACACCTTGCGAAGCGAACAGCTTCGAGTGCCAGTGCTGGTCGGCTTAGCGACCAAGTTGGATGAACTTGAGCCTCTCGCCGCACACCAACCACCGTACGAAGATGTCGAGAAAGCCAAGAACATCGCGCATAGCGCCCGGGTTTTGCGTGCCGCGTTTGTCCGCCATGGCCTCAATGTTCACACGGTCCTCGCGGTCAACACCTGGTTTGACGCAACCACCGATCTGCGTTGGAATCTCACGTCCCTTGAGCAGCTTCTCGAGTCGCTTGTGCAAGCGCCAGTCCTTGCGCGAGTCATCGGCGAAGCGCGTGTTTTGTATCGACGACTTGGGATCGCCGCGATCGAGAGCTTCATCACGTTGGCCGACAAGCACGGCGCACAAACGATCCTTCCGGTTATGGTTGAGCGCATGCGCGCCATCGCGCCAGTGGCGGTCCACGCCGACGATCAAACCGCGTTACTAGGCGCAGAGGCATCGCCTGCACGCTGGCTTCGAACAGCGATGGGAAGCTTAGGCGCAAAGCAACTCGAGAACGCCATCGGCAAAGCCAACGTTCGATCCGCTGGCAGAGCCATTGTGGATCAGTGGCTTTTGGCGCCTGACGTGGCATTTGCCAACCTGGTGGCAGATCCTCTAAGTCCGCGAATCCCCTTGAGTCGCGTGTAAAAAATAATTGTAAAGTTAGAGCGGGAGACCGGATTTGAACCGGCGACGTCAACCTTGGCAAGGTTGCACTCTACCGCTGAGTTACTCCCGCGAAGAGTTCGGGATGTGTACGTCCGAGTGCGGACGCTGTCAACTTGAATTTTACTCGTGTCGGAGTCCTTCGAGCGGTGTGAGGTTCGCAGCCCAAGACGCGGGGATGATCGAAGCGACGACAGAAATCAGCAGCGATATGCCCGCAGTGAGCACAAACTCCCAGACGTTTGGCTTCACCGGTACATACCGGATTAAATACACCTGCGAATCCAGCGGAAAATGCCAGAAATGCAACGCCGCACACACTCCGCCACCCAAGATCAGCCCCAATAAAATTCCGACCGAACCGATCGCAGTGCCCTGAATCAAAAAGATGCGACGGATCCGCTCTTCGTCGGCGCCCATTGCTTTCAAAATCGCGACCTCTTTGCGTTTATCTAAAACCAACATGACGAGCGTTGCGACGACGTTAAACGCAGCCACGACGATAATGATCGTGATGACAATGGCCAGCGCCAACTTCTGCAGCTTCAACGCCGTAAACAAGTTGCGGTTGAGCGCCTCCCAGTCCAGCGCGTGAAAGGGACCGTCTCCAAGTTCTCTGGTAATTCTGCGGCCAATGGCTGCAGCCCGATCCAGGTCCGCCACCTTGATCTCGACCCCAGTGACCGCGTCACCCTGCTCAAAAAATCGCTGCGCTTCCCATAAATCAACGTAGACCAAGCGAGAGTCGTACTCGTCAAACCCTGCGTTGAAGATTCCGATCACGCGAAAATCTCGGGATCTCGGCGTCGATCCGTGTCGTACGAGTGCCGCGTCAGCGCCCGTGAGCGGCGAGATGATTCGCACGGTTTCTCCCACACGAATCCGAAGATTACGCGCGAGCGTGACGCCGATAATTGCACCTGGCAGGCGCTCAGAATGCTGCGCCGCGTGCTGCTCTTGTTCTTGAATCACCGAGCGGCCAACCTGTGCCATGGGGTCCTCGGATGGGTCGATATCCGGTGGCAAGGTATAGCCAGGAGTCTCGCCAGATGGGAGCAGCTCTGCGGACGTCGACGGTGTGCTCGCGCCGACCGAACCACGCTGGCCTGGCCGTGAAGGAGGCGCCGTACCGGCGATGCTCGGCGAACGGTCTGGATCTGAGTCGTCCGTCATCGGTGTGAGGGGATGATCGACGGCGCTTCCGTTAGAGCGCGCGTTGACCTCAGTGCGAACCCGAAGCAGAAATTCGTCCAGGGTCCTATCACCGCGAGAGACTGCGTCGTCGGTGATGGTTGTGGGTGGCCGTGCGTCCGGTCGACGCAGGCCATTCGAGGTCCCTGATTCCATATATGAGTGCAGGTCCAAAACCTGGCGGGACAGCTCAGGATCGATCCCCTTCACCAACACTCCCGAGATGCGATCACCTCTTGTGATCATCATGGGGTTAATCAAAAATGGCGCCGCGCCCACGACACCCGGAGTCGCGCGCGAGCGTGTGATGACCTCACGATACTCTGTAAAATCCCAGCCATACTTAAGGATCAGCAGGTGCGCGTTGACCCCTAACACCTTCTCGCGAAACGCAGACTGAAAGCCCGAGGTGACCGCAAGAACGGCGCTTAAGACCGCCACCCCAAGCGCGATTCCCAAGACCGCCACGCCCGCGATAAGCGAGACCGATTTCGACCTTCGTGCCCGCAAATGTCGCCACGCAATCAACCAAACAAACTTCACTGAGTTCCTCGCTCGTCGCAGATCATCTTGAACTTCTCGTCCCGTAATACTTCATTGATCACGTGACCGCACTCGCTGAATGGAGCTACGATCAGCATCATGCTTAACTTCCTCCGCTTGTTTTTTACGCTCTGGACGTGGGGGCTTCTCGTTCAAGGATGCTCACCGCCCTTGTCTCCAGAAGACCGCGACGGAGGCGGGGATGGCGGGCCGCCCGTCGTTCAACCAACGTTGCGCTTGTCCTTTGTCCCGAGCACGGCCCTCCAGCTACGGCCTGCGAGCATGGTGCTCGTGCGCGTCGAGGCCGTGAGTGCTCAAGGGTTGCCAATGCCCGATGTGTCGCTTCGCTTTTCACTTCTGGGCGATTCAGCTGACACCACACTCTCGCAAACGCGTGTTGTCACCGCTTGGTCCGCAGACCACATGACGACGGGGGCAGAAATATCGCTCATCGCGAGCACGGTGAGCTCTGATTTTTCGATCCGAGTGTTGAGCCCAGACGGTGCGTCGGCGACGAGGGATGTGAGCGTCAGCGACCACGGCTTTGGC
>JANNCG010000803.1:0-8954 GCA_031386385.1 Myxococcales bacterium | reverse complement strand
CTTCACCTGTGACATGCAACATCCCCCTGTTGGTTTGGATTGGGTAACGATTGCCAACAATCTACTGCCCCAAATCAGTCCTTGCAAGCTGCACTCGCGAGAAAAGTCTGCGCGCAGTCGACGAAAACCCTACGTGGTCCGTCGTGCTCGAAGAACCGCGAGCTGGTACACCGCTGATCGTTCTAAACCCAACGCTTTCGCGACTTCACGCGCCGCGGCGCTCGGTTTTAGGCCGGCGTTCATCGCAGAATCAAGCGCGGATTCTACTGTGATTTCACTAACCGAATGACTGTCCTTTTCGGCCTGCGCTCCTTGGACAACTACGACGATTTCGCCCAACAGCGTTCCCGAAGTGCGAGCGATGAGCGTCTCAAGAGTCCCTCGGAGGGTCTCTTCGTAGAATTTTGTGAGCTCGCGCGAAACGCTCGCGAGTCTGTCTGGGCCACACGCAGCGCTCAAATCTTCGACAGTCTTCTGCACACGATGCGGTGATTCAAACAAGATGGTCGGTAGCGGATCTCTGCCGATCGCGGCCATCGCAATCGCGCGCTCGACACCATCTCTTGGTAGAAATCCAACAAATCGAAATCCCCCGCCCGCCAAACCAGACACCTGGAGTGCCGAGAGTACTGCGCTTGGTCCTGGGACAGCTTCGACCGTGCAGCCCTTATCGACTGCCGCACGCACGAGCGCAGCGCCCGGATCACTGACGATCGGTGTTCCGGCATCGCTGACCAGGGCAAACCACGAGCGCTCTTCGCAAAGTCGCGCAACGAGTGATTCAATTTTTTCGTCACTCGCGTGCTCATCAAGTCGAACAATCCGGGGATGCTCGACCGCGTGTGCACGAAGGAGCTGCTGTGTTCTTCGAGTGTCCTCAGCCAAAATCAACGAGCATTCACGGAGCGTACGGAGCGCACGGAGTGTGATGTCTTCGAGATTGCCAATGGGCGTTGCCACAAGCGAGAGCAGACCGTTGGGAGTCGCCCGGACTTCGCTCATCGAAACTGAATCGCTGCGCCCATGGTGTCCTGCAGCCACTTACGGAGCTTACCCTGCAACCGCGCCTCAAGCTGCCGAACACGTTCACGAGAAATCCCGTAGTGATCACCGATCTCTTGCAGCGTCTTCGGCTCATCAGCGACCAAGCGCTCGTCGTAAATGGTGAGCTCTTTGCCCGTAATTGTCGCGCGAAACTTAGAGAGCTGTTCTTGAAGCATCGTCGACAGTTGTGCTGAACCCACAGCCTCGTCCTGCGGTGCGTCTGGCGAGGGCAGCAGGTCCAGCCGTGTTAACGACTTGCCGTCGGCATCACCGATCGGTGCGTCGAGCGAAGCATCACCGGATGACAACCGGCGGTCCATCTCGTTAACCTCTGCCTCGGTCACCTCAAGTCGGCGTGCAATCTCAGACGCGTCGGCGGGAAGACCTTGTGACAGCAAGCGCTGCTTCTCCTTGTTCAAATTGAAAAACAGCTTGCGTTGTGCCTGCGTGGTACCCAGCTTGACCAACCGCCAGTTGTTCAAAATGAACCGAAGAATGTACGCACGAATCCACCAGGCGGCATACGAGCTGAGCTTCACTCCACGGTACGGATCGTAGCGCTTCACCGCCTGCATCAGGCCAATGTTGCCCTCCTGAATCAGATCCATGATGTTGCGATATGCACGACGGTACTCGTACGAGATCTTCACCACGAGGCGCAGGTTGGAGGTCACAAGTTTGGAAGCAACCTTGACGTCTTGGGTCTCTAGGTACTTGACCGCCAACGAGTGCTCCTCGTCGGGAGTCAGTAATTTGTGGCGACCAATCTCGCGAAAGTATGCCGCGAATGGATCAAACTTTCGTACACCGCGCTCTGCGTCAGCTCTCGCCAGACTTGCCAAATCGGTGTCGCTCGCCAAATTCTCAGACTCGTCGCCCGAAGCATCAGCGATCTCGCCGACGATTTCGTCTTCGTCGTTGCGCTCTGCATCGTTCTGCGGCGTATCCTCTGTTTTTGCTGGAGAATCGCTGCCAGATGCACTTCTGTCTCGTTTGCTAGTAGCCACTGTTCTGCTTTATACCGCAACTGGCCATCCTGCGGAGACAGCAATCGCAAGCGTGCTGAAATTACCCAAGATTCATGAAAAAAATCCTCAGCATTTCGCTTCGAATGTGCACCCAATCGCGATTGAGCATACAGATCGAACGCAGGCTCATACCGTGATCTTAAAGCCAGAGCAGCGCCGGGCCATTGCCGTTTTCTTCTGCGTCTTTGCGCATGCGTTGACCCATGGCGCCGACCACTCGATCGCTGAACTGCTGTGGGTTTGCAACGTCGGTAGCCTGCTCATCGCGGTCGGTCTGTGGACCAATGACCGCATGAGTTTTGGCGTTGGGACCCTCTGGCTCACTGCCGGAACGCCGCTCTGGCTCCTGGATTTGCTCGCGAGACGGGGTTTTCTTTGGAGCTCACTGCTGACACACGTGGTGGTCCTGTCGATCGCATTCCTGCACGCCAAAAAGGTCGGGCTCGCCCAAAGCTCGTGGTGGATGGCGCTGTTGGGTGGCGGCCTCCTTCAGCAGCTGTCGCGTTGGTTCACACACTGGCGCTTTAATGTGAACATGGCATGGGGCGTTTATCCAGGGGTTCGTCGGTTTTTCCACCAGTACACATCGTACTGGCTCTGCACCTTTGTGCTCATGGGGATTAGCTTCTGGGCCCTGCAATGGGCTATCAATCGAGCCGCAAAACATGACGCCAGCACTGACTGAGATCGATCTTTCTCTGACCCGATCCATCGAGCACGCGCTTCGCGATGGGCATCCGTGGGTCTATCGTGACGCCGTGAAGTCAGTTGGAAGCGCTGGCACGATCGCGAGAGTCCTCGACGCTCAACGACGATTTGTCGCCAAGGGGATCTGCGACGATGGGCCTATCGCGGTTCGCGTTCTCTCGACGAGGGACGAAGAGATTGGGCCTGCGCATTTGACCGCAAAGATTCGGGACGCATTTTCGCTGCGCGCGCGGCTGATCGATAGCAACCAAACCAACGCCTATCGCTTGATTCATGGCGAAGGCGACAGGCTCCCGGGATTTGTGGTCGATCGTTATGACGCTGTCGCTGTGTTGAAGACCGATGGGGCTGGCGCCCTGGTTTGGCGTAAACGTTTCGCCGACTGTCTGCGTGATCCGTTGGCAGAGCTGGGAGTCACGACGCTTCTGTTTAGATCAAGCAACTCCGACAGCGACGCAATCAGCGAGTCTCCGCATTGGGGCGTACTTGAGCAACCGGTCACAATTGTTACCGAGCATACAATGAAATTGCGTGTAGATTTGCTGCACGGACAGAAGACGGGGATGTTTGTCGATCAACGAGAGGCTCGCTTACTGGTACGAAAAATTTCAAACGACTGCCGTGTCCTCAACCTCTACGCGTACACCGGAGGCTTCTCTGTCGCAGCCGGACTTGGGGGCGCACGCTCGGTTGAAACCGTCGACATCGCGCCTGCGGCACTTGAGCTCGCGAAGCTGAGCTGGCTCGACAATGGGCTCGAGCCAAGCCTGCATCGGTGCACCAAAGCCGACGTCGCAGCGCACCTTGCAGAGCTTGCACGAGCGCGAAGTCGATTTGATTTGGTGATCGCGGATCCCCCGAGCTTTGCGCCAAGAGAGAAAAACGTCGAGGCCGCGATGGGTGCTTACCGTGCACTTCACGCGGCGTGTTTGCCAATGATTTCGCAGGGAGGATACTACTTTGCAGGATCCTGTAGCTCTCACATCACACGCGCGATGTTTGCGGAGACCGTGAGTGAGGGCGCGCGCAAAGCCAGACGCTCACTTCAGCTTGTGACGGCGATGGGGGCACCAATGGATCACCCTCTCGTCCCGGCCTTCACGGAGGGCGACTACCTCAAGGCCAACTTGTATCGAGTTTGGTGAGAGCCCGGCTCACTTACTGAGAAAGCGCTTACGAAACGCAGCGTCGGGGACGCGACAGCTCTCGCTTTTGCCGAACCACTTGTACCTGTTGCGAGCAATGAAACGGTAGACGATGTTTCGCAAAAACGCTGGGACAATGAGCCCAAGACTAAAAATTTTCCACAAGCCATCCATTCCCTTGGCGATTCGTAGAGCCGCGGTCGAGTGGGAGTATAGCTTGCCCCGATCGTAGAGCAGAATACTGTCCGGATCCCCTTCAGGTATCTTCTGCCCAATGCCTGCAAGAAGCGCTTTAGCCTCTTGCGACTGAATAGCACAAAACCTATAGGTGTCTTTCGCGTCGCGATCGATAATAAACTGCACCGTCCCGTTGCAAAAGTTGCAGACGCCGTCAAAGAGGACGACGGGGTGGCTCTTCACGATGTCACTATTGACGATGTCGACGGTCACGAGGCTTCTTTCGATTTGGTTGAGAGCGTTCGAAGTTGAACCAATGGAGGCTCTGATGATTGTGCCTTAGTTCTGGCAGCGACGACCACAGAATGGTGTTGTGATTTTGAGCACGTTGGGTCAGCCGCCGCCATATTTGCTGCGAGCGCGAAGGCTTGGCATCTGCACCCGCCGTAGTCTTTGCCTCGCTCGTCGCAGCTGCGGCAGGGCTCGAGCATCCACTGTTCGCCTCTAAACGCCTGAAACACAGGGCTATGCTCCCAATGCTGCGAGATCGAGTCGCGGTCGTCGAATTTTTCAAACGGGAGCGGAAGGGCGTGCGAGCCGGGACACGGGAGAAGAGTTCCGTCCGGGGTAATGGTCAAAAACTTACGACCCCATCCGTCCATGCACGGCTTCGGACGATCAGCGTAGTAGTCAGGGACCACATAAATCACGCGAAGCAAACCCTCGTGGCTCGCTCTAAACAGCCTCACGACCTCTGTCACCTCGGCGCATTGTTGCCGAGATGGCAGCAACGCGTCGCGGTTCAACAACGCCCAACCGTGAGCTTGCACGCTCGCTAACTCAATCCGAAGTGCGCCCACGTCACGCGCAAGGTTGAGCAATGGACCGACAGACGAGACGCTGTCACGATGAATCACGACATTCACCGAGAGGGCGAGTCCCGCGTCCACAACCGCGCGCATTGCGTTGAGCTTTCTTTGGTGCGCGCCACTCGCACCGGCAATCGGATCAGCCTTCACCGCGTCAGAGTGCTGGAGCGAAATCTGCACGTGCTCGAGTCCGGCGGCCGCAAGAAGATCCAATTTTGCGCGATCAAGACCCCAACCGCTCGTGATGAGATTGCAGTACATCCCTCGCGCCCGCGCGGTTCGGACAAGCTCAACTAAGCCATCAAACAGCAGGGGCTCACCGCCAGAAAATGAGCACTGAAGCACACCCGCATCGGCACAGCTCTCGATCGCCCCGCGCCATCGCTCAAGGGACATCGACTCGCTAAATGAGCGCAAATCTACAGGATTGGAGCAGTATCCGCAGCGAAGGGGGCAGCGATACGTGAGCTCTGCCGTGAGCGCCAGCGGCGGCTGCAAGCCTGGGTCTGTTGAGCTCTCTTTCACCGACGTAGTATCTTCGGTGCGCGCAGTGTCGCTTAGGTTTTGATCAAAAGTGATGAGACCCCGATGGTGCAGATGCCGTAGTGTCTTATGAACATCCACTTCAATCGGCGCGTTTGGAAATCGTACGAGCAATTTCTCGACGATGGTTTGAGTGGATGTTGTGCCGTCGCACAGAGTGACGATCTCATACGCTGACTTCGAAACAAATGTCGCGCGCTCGGGGTCCAAGAGCACAGCAACGCGACGCACGGAGTCCCAGTGCAATCTTACGTGCTTCGCGACTGACGGACTGAGGTCAGAGAGCCGTTGAGTTTGTTGCTTCATGACTTCGCGGACTTCATAGCGTCACAGTGGTGCTCGATCGCGTCCAGCAGAGACCAGAGCAGATCGCACTTAAACTCAAGGCACTCACGGGCTCTCGCCTCAGCGCTAGGCGTGGTGCAGTGCGCAAGAACGAGCCCTAGTCCGTGCGAGACATCCGCGTTTGCCTGAGAAATTCGCCGCTTAAAATAATCTAGACCCGATTGATCCACCCAGGGGTAAACCTTCGGAAAGACCTCCACCCGCAGCGCATGCAAATGCGGCGCGAACAGCTCAGTGAGCGAGCTTGCCACCGCGTCGATCCAAGGTTGCGTCTGACAAAACCGAAGGTACGCGTCGACGGCAAACCTGACCCCGGGCAGAATGTAGCGATCATCCCAGGCGTGTTGAGAATCCCCACCGACCGCCGTGACGAGGTGAAGCCAGGCCGTGAGTCCGGCGTCAGATTCGGAGGTTCCGTCTTGCTCGACGATGCGCTGACGCCAACGACGACGGATCGCGGGGTCAGTGAGGTTGGCGAGAATCGCCGCGTCCTTTCGAGGGATCATCCGTTGATAGTAGAACCTGTTGAGCGCCCAACAACTGAGCTCATCGCGCGTGCAGCGCCCCTCGTTCATCCTTCGGTGAAAGGGGTGTTTGTCGTGATACTTTCGATCGCCGATCTCAAGCAGAGACTGCACAAACTCAATCCGCTCTGGGGCAACCACGATAGGCAACTTCGCAAGATCCATCTCGACCGCAAATTAGCACGCGCCGATACAAAACATAGAACTGGCTTGCGCGCATTCGACAAGGCCACTAGACTCTCGGATCACCTACCGGAGATTTTTCAAATCAAATGTTAACCGAACAACTTGCTTCTACCCAGACCGAAGAATCCAACACTGAGTCGCAAGACAGCGAGTGGACGACCCCGTCAGTCAACGAGCAGTCGGCCTGCGCTGAGATCTGCGCGTACGTGTATCAGCAGTAGTTAAGATAGACTCGCTCACCCCAAGGGCAGACAAACTCGTCGCCGCGGGTGAGCACCCAAAGCACCGGAACCTTCGGTGCCACTTTAGGAAAATCTCCCTCGCCATCGGTGAAGTACACGATGGCGTCGCATGGATTTTGCTTGAGAAATCGCTCCTGAAACACGGGGTTAAAATCCGTTCCGCCGCGGCCAAACACCGTGCGAAGCGCGCCGGAGTACGGATACACCCTGTGTACGGATGCATCACACTCGACAACCGTGACTGCCGCAGTCTGCGCGATCTCGGCCAACTGTGCGCTCACCTCAGCGAGCTCGGCGTGAGACACGCTTGAGCTGGTGTCAATCACCACCATCAGCTCCACCCGGTTGGACTCTGCGCTCCGCCTCACCCTCCCCGGAATCTCGCCAACCCTCGCAGCAAACCGTCTGTTCGGCCTCGCCCAGTCGCGTCGTGGCTCGCGCACTTGGTGTACGAGCGCCTGAAGGGCCACCCGCCAGTCTACCGTCGATCGGCGGGTGTGATCCTTAAGCGAGCCTAGATTTTCAAGCAATTTTCCTGGCGTCAGTCCCGCGATCCGCGGCTCGGGCTGCTGCGTTTCGGCCTCTCGAATACACTGAGCCATCAGCTCTCGGGTGTTGGCCAGCGTCCCCGCGGACGGCTTGTCGCAGTGACTCCAGCGAGAGTGATCATCAAGGGAGCTCGCACCGCCAGGCTTGAAAAATGTCGCGCTCGCGTGAGCGCTTCGAATAGGCTCTAAGATGGCATATCGCTCACGAGCACTCTGGCGCGCCCGAATCCCAAACTGCGTATATTGCTGCCAAGTAATCGGAGACGGTAGTGGCTCGATGATGCCTTCGTTGGCCGACATCTCGAGACACAAATCCATCACTCCCTCAAGAACATCGTCCGCACGAAACTCAGACGATGCCAGATGTCCAAGCGCGACATGTTGCAGTTCGTGAAGGACAATACCCTGTAAAAATACAGGATTCTGCGACATATTCGCCTCGTTGATGTGCAAGTAGTACTTGCCCCTAACAAGTGACACCGCAAGCCAATCGACGCTGCCGTCATCGACCACTTCGAGGCGACTGAGGAGGGCCGCGTGGAGCGGATACTTCGTGTAGAAGTGGCCGTCTCTAAGCGATTGGTGAAGGCGTGTAGCGGGGGTCTTCATCGAGGTTTGATTGGCACGATCCCGAGCTCAAGCATCGCGTTCACCAGCGGCATCGCTGACCGCTCGGAGACGCTGCTCAACACCCATCCGAGGTTGGTCCGCAGAAGGTTGTTTTGTCGGTAGTCCGTCGCTCGGACGTGCTGCTTAAGGTGCAAGATGATCGCCCGAACCAAAATATCAATTCGATAGCGCTGAGCCGGGGTCCGCGACCAATGACCAAGCTTTTTCACAACTGCTTGAGCGTTGGCGCTCGCGAGCACATCCGCGGCGCGAAGCTCGATTAAGCTGGTCGCAACTGGATTTTCGCTGAGAGCGTCCTGAAGTATCTCTCGCGCATCGCCCGAGAGCTCCATGAGCAGAGCCTCGAAGGCGCTTGAGACAAACGCTCCCGCTGACTGCAAAACGGCGATCTCGGGGCTTCGCAACACGGCTCGCAGTCGATGCACTAGCTCATCCATCGCGTCCATTCGCCCGGCATCACGCAACGCCCTCAACGTGCCAGCCTCTGGGCTCGTTGCCGAAAACGAGCGCAAGATCTCGCGGACATCCACGCCGACGTTTACGCTCACGGAGGACAGCTGGTTCACCACGATTTCAGCCCATGCGGGGGGCAAAAATCCCGACAAAATGTCCGTCAGCAGTCCCTGATCGGCTCGCTCCGCGGCTGCCAGTTTTGCCACGATTTGAGCTACGTAGGTCCAGCTTCGCGGGGACACTTGATCAAACGCTCGATCGTGATCGCGCACAACTTGCACAACGCTTGCCTCAAGCTTTGCTTTCTCGGCCCAGTCAATCCAGATGCCGCGATCGGCCACCACACGAAGGTACAAAAACCGGGCGATCAATGCGGCGTCAAGCGTGCTTACATTGTACCCGCTTTGCGCTGGGTTCGTCGCTGCGACACAGAGCCAATCTCTTGGGAGCTGATACTCATGGAGGCGTCCGGTGGTGAGCAACTGAAGCGCCGGCTGTTGCAGAAAAGTATA
>JANNCG010000787.1:0-3562 GCA_031386385.1 Myxococcales bacterium | reverse complement strand
CGCTGGCCAGGCGCGCCGCCAGACACGGTGAGTGTGGACGAGGCATCGAACTCATAAGTTCGTCCGGGATAGGACGAAACGACAATAGAGACCGCAACTCGAACTCCGTTGGGTTGGCTTGTCACGGACTGCACGTTGGCGTCGAATTGGTGGGCCCCGCGAAGATGACGAGTCCGCACCGTCGCAGCCGCCTGTGCGCTCGTCCCAGAGTGTCGAAGAATCGTTGGGCGCCCATCGATCGCACCCTCCAGCGCTCGCTGTGCTGCTAACTGCAACCCAACCGGAACGCCGCTCTGCAAATTGATTCGACCCACTGCCACAAGCACCGTGGGTGTGCCTGTCGGGCTGACACCAGAATTAATAGGATTTGTCCCAGCGGTGGAGCCATTTGAGCTACCGGCGCTCGGGATTGCTTGCAGGATGGTGAGCGCGCGTCTGGCTTGTGATGCAACGCTCGCGTTTGCGTTGCGGGTGGCTTGCTGAACAACCGGAATCGCCTGTGGATCTCCGATGCTCGCGAGCGCCGCTAAAATAGTCCCCTGCACGGTGGGGTCTCGTTCGCTCGAAAAAATCGTGAGAAGCGCCGAGGCGGTCTCGCGTTCATGAATTTCACCAAGACGCAACCCAGCGTTTGTGCGAACGCGGGCATCTGGATTGCTCCGAAGCATTTGGAGAAGAAAATTCGCTCTTGCGCTCTGCGCGTGCGCGGCCCTGGGCGCCAACGCAAATAGAGTGACCAGCACAACGGTCCATCCCCACCGCAGTGCATGACAGTTTCTTGTGATTGGGACGAGCATTACAGGGACCAAAGGGAGTATAAACGAGTTCGACGAAGTGAGAGCTCCGTTCATTCACAAAGCCCATTTATCCCTGACGCTGCTCATCGCCAATTTGTACCCACAGTTGACATGGGCGATTCCGCTTAGAGTTTTAGCGGCAACCGAGTTGAGGATCGAGCCAAGCGTCCGTGCAGATAGACTCGGGTTCGTCGTCCGCGTGCGGCTTCGTGACGATCGCGCGCAACCGGTTCAAGGGACCGTTCGTGTCCGAGCAACGCCCGTCAGAGGCCCCAGCGAGGTCACTCACCGCATGGACACACAGGGCACGTCGAGCTTTGATTTCTCCGTCGGTCCGGGCTCGAACAGTGTCATAATTCGCGCTGAATTTGCAGGAGATTCATCAAACTCACCGGCGTCTGTTCAGCTGCCCTTTTCGCTTGATGCCGAGTTTGTCGAGGTGGGCCTTGCCTTGCCTAGCACACTTGAGTCCGACGGGGATCCAGCGAGCGCGGTGATCGCCGTTGACTATGCCAACGTCGTTCGAAGATCCGCCGCGAATCTTCCCGTGGTCCTGCTGATGGACGATCAGGAGTTTGCGCGCGGGCAGACCGACGCCACGGGACGAGCCTCGGTACAGATCGATCCAAGTCAGCTGCAAAACGTTGGGGTTCACCGGTTTCGCGCGACGACCCGAGTCGGCACCGTTGAGAAGTCCTCGCCAGAGCGTCGAGTGGTGGTTCGTGCGCTGACGTCGGTGGTCGCGCGGATCGTCGAGGGAGAGCGCGATGGGAGTTGGATCACGGTTCGCGGTGCGGTCGCGTGGCGAGGTGGCGGCGTCGCCAACGCGATGGTGCGTCTGGCAACGCTGGGGGCGCAGTTGAACGTGGTGCAAACCGATGCGCGAGGCGCCTTCTCGCTCAGAGTCGACACCACGGCGCTCGAGCCTTCGACACGGGGCAGGGTGATCTTTTCGCCCACAACGCCTTGGTACTCAGGCGCTGAGAGTGAAGAGCTATTGCTGGTTCCGGCGAGCCCAAAGCGAATTTCTTGGCGCTTTGTCGCGCTTCCGTTGGCGTTGATGATTTTTGTCATTTCTGTGTCAAAGCTGAGAGCGAACAAAGAACGCGCGCAGGATAAACCGCTCGTCATTGATGACGCCACGAGCATCGTGCATTCAATCAACACGGACGAGAGATCTTCGACGCTGCGTGTTGAGGTTTATGATCGCTCAACTGGCGCTACACTCGACCAAGCAACCGTCGTCCTCAACGGAGCCACCATCGGACTGGCGTTGATTGAGCTTGAGTCTGAGCGCAATCACCTCAAAGTTGCCTGTTGGGGCTTCGCTCCGCGTAAGGTTGAGCTGACTCGAGTTCGTGGCAAGAGCTCCGTTCTGAGAGTGGGTTTGTCGAATTGGCGTGAATATGCCTTCGGCTTTTTGCGACCCTTGCTTCCCAAACGAGGTAAGAATTCGGTTTTGAGCACCGTCGAAGAGGTCGCGGTCATTGCCGATAGCCGTGATCGCGCCGTCTTGCGGGAGGGTGAGCGGGTCGTTTATGGCCCAGAAAGCCCTTCGGAGGAGGTTGCAGCCACACTGAAGCGCCGAACTGACACCGAAGGTGAAACCGAGCGTTGACGAAGGCAAATCGTTTCACCTATCGTCAGCGCCGCGGTTGTTAAGGACGAAAGGCGTCCGAAAACCGATCAACGAAAGATTTCACAGATGCCTCCAGCACTACTCGGCGTCGTTGCGCTACTTGTCATCGGCGCGATTGTCTTCTTCTTCCTCCGCTCAAAAAAGCCCGCAGAGCTCTCTGCGGAAGAGGAGAAGGATGCACTTCCCGCAGGCAAACAAAAGCAAGACACCATCGATACTTCGAAGCCCAAAGTCGAAGTTGAGACCGCAAAACCAAAAGCCCAACCAGTCGTTGAGAGCAAAGTCGCGTCCGCAAAGCCGAGCGAAGTTGCTGCCAAAACTGAGCCCCCCAAGAGCGAGAGCAAAGTCGAGACTGCCGCAGCGGCCAAGGTCGATGCAGCCGAGCCGACGCCGGTTGTAAAACAAGAAGACTCGCACAGCACCGAGACTCCATCAGCGTCGCCAGCCGCGCCTGCCAAGTCTGAAGTGGTCAATTCGGTCGCGGTGATAGCCGACGTCACAGAGGCACCACCACCACCACCAAAACCTCCGGTCGCACGCACGGTCTCGAAGGCAGAGCCGCGTGATGTTGCCGCGCTCAAGAAGGGATTGAAGAGCGCCCGAGGCTCGTGGGTTCAGCGATTGGTAGGGATTTTTTCAGGTAAAAAAGAGCTTGATCCCGAGCTAATGACCCAGATCGAAGAGCTGCTGCTCACTGGCGATGTGGGCGTGAAGACAACCGAGACGCTTCTTGAGCATCTCAAGGTTCAGCTCGACAAAAAGGACCTCTCGGACGAAGAGATCGTTTGGAGCACACTGCGCAAGACCGCCCGCGAGTTGATCGATGTTCCGGCGACAGAATTTGGTGCAAGCAAGCCCGCTGGGAGTCCACTCGTGATTCTCGTCGTGGGCGTAAACGGCGTCGGCAAAACCACCACGATCGGAAAGCTCGCAGCGCTCTACAAAGCACAAGGCAAGAAAGTCGTCCTAGCTGCGGGTGACACGTTTAGAGCCGCGGCCGTCGCGCAGCTTGAAGCGTGGGCCAAGCGCGTCGGTGTTTCGGTGGTGAAGGGCAAGGATCTGACCAAGCCTGGCGCTGTGGTCTTTGACGCCGTTCAGACAGCGGTCAAAGACGGCGCAGATGTGG
>JANNCG010000776.1:0-2722 GCA_031386385.1 Myxococcales bacterium | reverse complement strand
ACCTGATGCAAATGTTGATGGAGGCCAAAGACCAAGACACGGGTGAGGGGATGAGCAACGAGCAGCTGAAGCATGAGCTGCTCACGTTGGTGCTCGCAGGTCACGAAACGACTGCAAATTCGCTGTCATTTGCGCTGTGGTTGCTTGCGAAAAACCCCGATGCCGCCACGCAAATTCGTGAGGAGTTCGCTCGTGTTGTAGGGGATCGTCTACCAACCGTGAGCGATCTTTTGAGTCTCACGTACACCACGCAGGTGATTGAAGAGGCGATGCGGTTGTATCCTCCTGCGTGGGTGTTTGAGCGACAGGCCCTGAGCGATGATGTCATCGCAGGCTGTCCCGTGAAAAAGGGAACCGTCGTGGGGATTGCTCCCTATGTGATGCACCGCAACCCTGAGTTTTTCGCAGAGCCCGAGGTGTTTCGGCCCGAGCGCTTCGAGAAGCAGCTGAGCGCGAAGAGGCCGAAGCACGCGTATATTCCGTTTGGGGGCGGACCAAGAATGTGCATCGGGAATGCGTTTGCGATGATGGAAATGCAGGTGATTTTGCCCATGGTTCTGCGCGCTGCGACCGTGAGCGCGCTCCCCGATTTTACGCTCGAGCTTGAGCCCTCCGTCACGCTGCGACCTAAAGACGGGCTGTCGATGAAGCTGAAGCTTGTGTGACGTGTGTGCGCTCTCAGTATCGCTGCTGTCCATGAACCAACGGCCCGACAGCAAGATGGACAAATCCATCTCCGTTCACGTCGCCGATTTTTGACCTCGCGCGAGCCATCCGAAAAGCTACACTTGCGGGTATGGGTTCATTGCAACAGTGGTCATCGGAGTGCTCACGGGTACAAAATCATCTCGCGCTCGCGACTGCGCGCATGCAGCCAAGTGACGGACTTACGGAGCTACAACGACTCGTGCGTTCGCTTCTGCTCGATGCGTTGCGCGAGTATCGCGAGATCGGGATATTTCCTCAGAATCCGAGTAGCACCGAGCAGCTGCCGATCTTTATCGACGCGAACAACACACGCTGTGCAATGGCCCACTTGCTAGAGCTCGGCGGAGAGCACGAGCTTGTCGCGCGGATTGCCCGAGAGCGAAACAACGCTTGGGTCCACGAACTTGCAGACGAGCCGCGGTTGCTCGCGTGGTTGGCTGCGGCGGGGCTCAGTGTGCAAGAGGCCGCAGCGATTCAGCCGAGCTACTGTGGATCAGAGCATCACTGCGTGTGCAATCCGTTCGCGTTCAATCAACGTAACGCGCCGGTCCGCGATATTTTTGTCGCACGCGTGACGCAGGACGCGGGGTCGGCGTTCAGTGTGCAAGCCGAGGTCACGCAGACATTTGGTGTCGACGGCGGCGTGGTCGTGGGACAATCAGTGACGCTGAGCTTGGATCCGTCAGTGGGCGGCAGGGGCGGCCATCTGCTGGGGATGATGCCCGCCGCCGGACTCAACGGAGCGCCAGGAAGTGCCGTGGGATTCACGCTCGATCAAAATGGCGAGTGGAATTGTCAATTCTATAGCCGCCGGTTTCAACCCGTCAGCCCCACGCTCGCCGCTCGCGCACTGCTCAGCGGCGATTGTCCCGGGACCCTCATCGCGGCGGACCCAAGTTGGGCCAGGGATCCATGTCCGCGCATGGATGGAGGCTCGCAAATGCGCGATGCCTCCGTAGTGGATGAGGGAGGAGCAGTTGTCCCATCGCGCGATGCCTCCGTGCTGGATGACGGAGGAGGAGCTGTTCCGTCGCGCGATGCCTCCGTAGTGGATGACGGAGCACGCGCGCCGCTAGCTGTAGGCTGCTCAGTGCCCGCGCCTGGCGATGGTGCGCCAACTTCGCTTGGTATTTTGTTGTCCATTGCATCATTCATCTTAACAAATCGTCGCCAAGTTCGAGCCAGAGTGATTGCAAAAGACCCGACGCACGCCAAAGAGGTTTAACCCACGCTTCCAAATCATGGCTCGGCCACGAGTATTGGCGAGTCATGTTGTCAAGCTTGTCGCGGGACTGACACAACACTCGCTTCGCCCTTAGCGAGAGGTGGCCGACGCTTCGCACTCTCACCCCTCTTTAGTCGCCGCTTGCACCACGCCCCAGACCGCTCCCGCGTCCGAGTGGGGATCGTCCCAACGCCCGTTAAATCGCCCACAAAATGAGCTCTTGAGCACCTCGAGCATCATCTTGCTCTGATCGCCCTCCATCAAGGGGTGCTCAAGATACACGCACGCTTCATCCGTCGCACGCACGCTCAACGACGCGCTCAGCTCTGGCGCACGACGCACGCGATCGGCCAGCTTCACCAGCTTTTCGATAAGCGCCTTGGGCAGCGCGGGGTGCTTGCGCTCTAAAATCTTCACTTCTTCTTCGGGCGGCGGATAGTCCATTTGCAACGGAGCAAAGCGATCCAGCTGCGCGGGGTCGATCCCAAACGTCGCCGTAAACTGCGCCCCACGATTGACCGCCGCGATAAACTGCACGTTGTCCGAAATCTGAATGAACGCGTTTTTCACAGGGTGAAACACACGTCGGGTTGCGTCGAGCGCTGGCATCAGTGCATTGCGTGCGCTCTCGTGACAGCGATTAAACTCATCCAAAAACACCAGGTACCGGTTCTCGGGATTCTCGATCGCGAGCTCTAGCGCTTCGAGAACCTCGGTCTTCACAAAGTCCGTCACGGGCGCGCCCGTAGCGCTCGCTCGCACTTGGATGCTCGCGAGAAAGTCCGTGGG
>JANNCG010000696.1:0-2139 GCA_031386385.1 Myxococcales bacterium | reverse complement strand
CTTCAAGCGCCTCAGGACCCATGGGGGCGGTGACACGCCTGCGTCGACGAAGCTCATCGACACGCACCGACCCCGCGATTGTAAACAACCAAGGCCGCACTTTTGCGTCACGGCGAAACTGTCCTCGTGCGCGATGAAGCTGCAAAAACGTCTGCTGCACGAGCTCATCGACGGAGTCGGAGTTGTTCTGAAACGACCGCAGAAAAAACGCGCGCAACCTCGGAGCGAGCCGACGAAAAAGCATCTCAAATGCCCTCTGGTCGCCGTCAAGATAGGCCAGCATTAGAGTCTCGTCGGTTGGGGTGTCACTCATGCAGGTACGGGCACGCAGCGGATCTGTTACACTGAAGGCGCTCGGACCGAAAGCGCGAAGGGCTTGCGCGGGTTCAATTGTCATGCGCCGGACGCTGCAACCCTCTCAATCGCTGAACAAGCGATCGTTAGCGTCATTCGCCGGCAGACCGTTGATCCCACTCGGCGGCGAGATTCGCTCGACTACGGAGAACCCGCCAGCGGGCGATAGATGATCTGCACTTGCGAGCCTGCGGGGATGAGTGCTGCGTTTACCGTCAGTGTGCGTGTCGCGGCTGCGTAGGTCCATCCCATCATGAGCTGGGTTCGCATTCCGCCCGCGGCCACGAGCCACACTTGGATGGTGTCTTCACGAGCCGGAACCGCGAGCACCCAAGAGTTTGCCCGACGCGCGATGTTCATCGCGAAGCTTGTGAAAATCGCGCTCCAGTCACGATCACACACACGGGCTTTGTCGCCCATCGTCTGCGCGGTCAAGGTGATGTACACGCCGCCTCGACGTGCAAGGGTGGGGCAATCTGCACGCGATTCGTACCCCACGATGCTGTTAAACACGAACCCTCTAAACCCTGGCCATGCGTTGACGGTGGTCGTAAACGCCGCTGCGGTCATCGTGCTCTCGTCGTCGGTCACAGCCACGAAGTACTTCTGCGAATCGGGGCGAAGAAAGTTGCTAAACATAGGATACGCCTGCACCGCTCGGCTCAATCCGTCGGTGCTGGCGACCGAAATGTTGACGTGCCGAAACCGCGCCGCATCACCACAGTTAGCGCTCGCCAACGGAGGAGGCACACACACCAAGAGCGACCCCATCCCACGGCGCCCTATCATAATGACCCGATAATCCAGCCCGCTCATCGCGAGGCTCGTCGCAAAGCGATTGAGGTTAGCGTTGAGGTTAGCGGTCTCTTCGACCATCGAGCCCGAGGTGTCAATAAACCAAATGATGTCTACCGGTGGACGCGCCACCATCATCATGTCGTTGGTCATCTGCGTGATCTCGCACTGGTTCATCTGATCGGGAATCGGCAACCACGAGCTCTCGCACGGACCCCACGTCCCAAACTCTGCGTTGCCCGTACACCGCTGCGTCCCCATGCGACACATCCCGCGAAACTCAGGCTCTTGCCGCTGAAAACACATTTGAGTTGTACCCGGCATGCAGACACAGCCCTCGTTTGCGACACCATCCCCGTTGTCGTCAAAGGGCGTCATGCAGTTCTCGGGGACTGCCCCCACGCCGCCATCACGAACGCCGCCACCCACACCCGTGTCAAACTCCACCACCGCACCACCGTCTGCGGTCACCGACGGCACATCGACCGTAGCTCCTACGCCGCTGTCACGACGCACGCCGTTTGCGTCCGGAGAGTTCATGCCCTCAATGTCATCCGCACAACCAGCGACAAGCAGCGAGCTGGTGGATAACACAACAACCGAGTGAGCAATGGATTTGAACTTCATCACGCGATTGTCCCACAGTTCACCGAAAGACAACAACCCGTTCAACCACGTGTGCCTTGCCAAGAGTGCCCCGTGAGCGCAAGCTGCGATGAGTATCTGCCATGGGTGAATCTTCTGACGACTCTCTCTCTCGCCGCCAGGTCATCGTCACAGCCATTGCTGGGGCGACGGGTCTCGCGACCCTCGGGCTCATGAGCAAAAACAGCATCGAACCCGCCCCGGTTACAGCTATGCAACAATCGCAAAACCACTCAAATCCCGCTTCTCCTCACACCACTCGCATGCCGGTAGTGTTTGTGCCGCACGGTGGAGGTCCATGGCCATGGGTTGATTTGGGCTTTGGAAGCCCTGCCGAAAATGACG
>JANNCG010000685.1:0-3187 GCA_031386385.1 Myxococcales bacterium | reverse complement strand
GGCGGCTATGGCTCGTACAATGGAGGCGGTCAGGGAGATATCGAGTTTCAGTACCACTTCGGTGGACGATACGTTGGCCCTGGGATTGGCGTGGGAATCTCGCTTCCATTGTCCTCGGGATTTGGGATTGGTTTTGAGGGGCGATTCGTCTACGACATTCAGCCGATCGCCGGAAAAGCGTTCTTCGTCACTCCCTACGTTGGTGCGGTCATCGGATTTTGGAACTATCACGACGGACGAGGTGCTTCGTACGGCGCCTTTTGGCTGGGTCCACAGCTTGGGCTTGACCTAAACTTTGTCCTGTTTGATCGCCTGTTGTTGGGCATTCGCCCGATTGGGATCATTGTGCCGATCTTTTTCGGGTACGGGACAGGCTGGGGCTATCACAGCGCGCTCACAATTGGCGTGACGTTTTAAAGGGTTGTGCGGTAGCCCTTCGCTAGATGATCGCGAGACAGTTCGCACAGCTGGCGCTTGGCGCGTTATTGATGGGACTAGGGGCGTGCACTCCCCCCGCACCCGTTGTGGATGAAGAGCGCCTCGCGCGTCGTGTGGCTGAGCTACTCGCGGAGCAGTACGGCGCTGAGGGCGTGTGTGCTGGGCCGGGTGGGTCGCGTCGCAGTCGTGGTGACGGCGATGGCGGAGTGCAAGATCCAACGCTCGCGGACGAAGAGCCCAGCGAAGATCCTGAGACTCCGCAGGGCCCTCCATCGGCTGAGACGCTCGCGCAGTTGCAGCGTGCGATGGCGGAGGCGGCCCCGCCTGCAGAGGTCGAGTATGTGTCTGCATTTTCGCTCGCAGAATCTACGTTGCCCGCGACCATGACGCCCGTTGCTACTGGCGATCAGCTACACCGCCGAACGTGTGTCCCCGAGGCGGGCTCGCCCGCGAGTGGACCCGCGACGGCGAAGGTTGTCATTGTCGCGTTTGTGGACCCGGAGTGTCCGTTTTCGGCTCGCTTGTTTTCGAGCATTCTTGCACAGCGAACGCGCCTTCCCGACGACGTCCGCGTAGTGTGGAAAAACATGATCATGTCTCACCATGCGCGAGCACCAAGGGCGGCTGAGACTCTGCGTATGGTGTTTGAACGCCATGGGGCCGACCCCTTTGTCGCTGCGCTTGGACGGGTGTATGCAAATATTCGAGCGCTCGCGCTCTCAGACCTAGAGCAGCTTGTTGCCAACGACGCGATCCCTCCACTAGAGCTTCGTGCTTCGCTGCGAGAGCGTCGGTACGCAATACCCGTCGCGCAAGAGGTACTTCAATCGACCGCTGCGCATGCACTCGGAAGCCCAACGCTCTTCGTGAACGGGCGTCTGGTAACAGGGGCGGTCCCTCTCGATGTGTTGGGCAGGATCGTGGACGAAGAGCTCTCTCGTGCACGTGCATTGGCAAGGAGAAATCCAAGCAACTCTCTCTCTTCTGTCCTCTGTCGCGCCGATCAATCGCTTACAACTGACGGCCCCACCCGCCCCCTCGCTGAGCGCAGGGCGGTGAGGCAACCGTAGCGATATGTTCTGCCCCACTAGCAAATCTATCTATCGAGGCGCCATTTGTATAATTTAAAAACGATATCACTCGTAGTCTCAGCAGTCTTCGCCACGACGCTCTGTTCTGCCCCCGCGATCGCACAGACGTCCAGGACACCTGCGAATCGATCGCATCCTGAAGTGTTTACGCCTCCGGTGTGTAGCATCGAGCAGCTTGAGGGTGTGGCACAGAGTGAGTGGTGGACGGGGCTACCAACAGCGTGCACAGCGCTCTTTAGCGTGCGTCCATCGCGTGCAGAGGCTCCGGCGAATTTTCCGGCGCCGCTGTGGTATTCGTTTGTCGCGCAGTGTGACAGCGGTGCGCCGGCGAGGTTTCTCTGTGACTACGCAGAACCAGTGCGCGCGAGCGCCTCAAGAACTCTCACAACGCACTTGAACAGCCTCGCACGACGAGCGAGTGAGGCTCGCGAGCTGTGCGCGACAACGCCGGTCATGCGCGCAAACATCCCTCGAATGGCAGAGGCAGAGCGCGCCGATGCAACACTGTTGGTCGATAATTTTGCAGGATTTTGCGAGAACACTGCGGACTCGCACATCCCCTCATTGGCTGAGATCTCGCGGCTCGGGAGGCTCTCTGTTCTGCTTGCTGCGGGGCCGGCAGAAGGGGGCGTGAGCGCCACGATTGGTCATGGAGGAGGATCCGGCGAGGGGCAGGGCTTTGCTTCTGACAGCGGACGCGGCAATGAGAGCTCGGGGCGTGGTGGCAGTGGGCTCGCGTCAGCGGTCAATCCGCTAAGTGGAATCCTCGACGTGGCCATTCAGGGGCTCACCCAGTTGCTCGTGCAACGCGCACAGGCCGAGCTTGAAGTGTTTGCGATCGATCAGCTTCGATCCACGATTTGTCGTCCGGTGGCCCGTCCGTGGTTTGAGGCGACATGCGAGTACCTCGGAGACACAAGAGACGCCTCGCTGAGGGTGTCCATTGGTCAGGGGTTGCGTGCGGCTTTTCAGAGCGATGTGTTGGCGCTTCCGACGAGAATTCTTAGTCATTTTCCACGCAGTGGCAACGCTCGTTCGCTCGTCGGGATGCTCTATTTTGAGATCCTTACCGGTTGGGTCGAGACGCCCGATGTGCGGATTATGGCGCAGCGGGTGATGGCTCTTGCGCAAGAGTGGGAGCCCGCGAGTGATGTCGCGCACGATGACCCCCGATACGCGCGTGAGATGGCGGCCACGACGGCGGGCAAAGACGCGATGATCGCGGCGGGATTGGTGCTCACTGCGGCGGTCAGTCGTGAGGGGTTTGAGCGCTTAAATGACAGCGCGTTTGTTCCGTTGATGGCCACGATGGTGGGCCACTCGTTGAGCGAGCGCGAGCGTGTTCGGCTGCGAGGGCTTCGGGTGGCGATCGCGCAGTGGCGCGCGGTGGGTCAAGGTGTACGGGTGACTCAGCGCGGTGCCACTGAGGTGAACCTCACGCGCGTCGCAGCGGCGCTTCGAGCCACCGTTGGGATCATCAACGCCGTGATGCCCGTGGCCTGCGCAGACGCGACGGTGGCCACCATGATGGCGCTTCCGGGCCGCATGCCCGAGCTGCTCATCGCGATTGGACGTGGAAACTTGCCCGTCATTGTCGTTGAGTCCTCGCGCGTGATGGCCGCAGTGTCGCTCTCGTTTGGTCTGCCAGAGTCCGTCGT
>JANNCG010000664.1:0-17983 GCA_031386385.1 Myxococcales bacterium | reverse complement strand
CCTTCGCGAGTGGGGCCCCAACACCGACACCACGGTGCTCTTCCCCTTTTACTGGAACTCACGCGTCAACGACCAACGCTGGCTCTTGATCCCGCCGTACTTTCGGCTGCGCTCTACGCGAGTGCAAACGGACGCGGTATTTCCGCTGTTTTATTACTCGCGCGGGCTCAACGACGAGGGCGGTCGGTTCAGCACATTTATTCTACCGCCGGTGTGGCACCACCAGTCGCGCGGCCCCGAGCTGGCGCGCACGCTCGCGGTGGGGGCGTTTCCGCTGTTCTCGTACTATGAGCGGTTTGCGCGCGATGGACGGCTCGCGGGCGAGCATTTGATCATCCCCGCGCTGCTCACGTTTCACACGTGGTGGCAGGGCGGTCAGACCACGGTTACGCCCTTCTTTCAGTACTTTCGCACTGGGGCTTCGCGCACTTGGACCGTCGGCCCTGTGGTCCCATTGGTGGCGCACCACACGTCCCCCGAGACCGATAGGACGCTCATTTGGCCGCTATTGTTCTACCGACGCACAACGGCGAGCACCAACACATCGCTCACAGTGGTGGGCCCATTTTGGACCGAGTCCTCGCCGACCAGCACATCGGTTAACTTCGCCCCCGTCCTCTTTCACTCGCACACCCGGACGACCTCAAGCACGACGGTCCTTCCGCTATTTCACGTAGAGTCCTCGCGCGAGCACTTCACTCTCGTGACGCCGGTTGCGGGCTACACCCGTGTGGGCAATGACAGTACTTTGGTGCTGCCGTTTTATCAAAACCACCGAGGCTCGAGCCAATTCGACGCCGTCGCGCCGCTGTTTTTCTACTCACGCAATCCGCGGATGGGCGAGTCCACGCTGCAGGTCCTCAACTTTTTGCACAACACTCGCCCAGCTGGATATACCTGGAGCTTTTTTCCGCTCATCACGCGCATTCACGAAGAGGGTCGGTTTGACACGACCATCACACCGTTGTTTGCGCACAGCTACGACGAGGGACGTCGCGCGAGCACGACTTGGGTATTTCCAAACGTTCACGTCGAGCGAAGCCCCGAGCACCGCATCGTGAATGTGTACCCGTTGTTCTTTCACGCGAGCACCCGGCAGCGGCATCACAACGTCGCGTTTCCGTTTGTGTGGGACATCGGCGATCGCGAAGCGGGTCGACAGACCACGGTGATCTTTCCATTCTACGCACACGTGGGCGATCGCACGGGCTACACGCGCTGGGCTTTTCCGGACGTGGTGTGGTGGCAACACGGAAGCGGCGACAACCGCTCGTGGGGCTATGACGTCGCGCCGTTTTTTCAGTACGCAGAGCCCCGTCCTGGCGACTTCTCGTGGTCCATTTTGTACGGCCTCGCGGGCTATCGCCGCCAGGGCAGCTACAGTCAAACGCGTGTATTTTGGGCGACCTTTGGCTCACTTAGGCCCGAGTCAACCCCGGCCACAGCGCCCGCTCAATCAACGCAGCAAAGAGCATCGCGTGCCCGTGTCGCAGAGGATGTACTTTTAGATTTATAGGCCTAACATTCACGGCACAACCCATGAGTGAGAGCACCCCGTACCGAACCCCCGCCCGTCCACCTCGCAAACCCCGGACTGGGATTTCTGGCAAGCTGGTGTTGCTGGTGATGTTGTCGTTTATGGTGTTGGTGTGCGTGGCGTTTGTGCGGTTTATTTGAGCAGCTGCGAATTTTTTCGCTCTACTCTACATCGACCAAGCCACTACACGTACAAGCTGGCGGACGCTTCCATTGAAGCCAAATTCAAAGTGAGCGCCGGCCACGCCAATGCCAATGCCCGTCGGATCTGCGACTGTTGCGCGACAGTATTCACGGTCGGCGGTGCGTTGGCAACGTACTGAACTCATTTGGAGCAGCGAGTCGGTATCGGTTACTGAAAAGCGCCAACCCCGCCGCAGTCGCGTGAGCTCAGAATCGGTCAGCGCGGTGAGCGGCTTGAGCCGACATCTTCTTCGTCGCATGATGACTCGCTCGTCGGATCCGTGCCGCGCGATGCAGACGTCAAGCCCTGCTGGCGCGATGAGCGTCCTCAACTCAGCGAGAGGCATCGTCGCCAATTCTCGCACGAGTGCAGCCGTGGTTTGCGAAGGTGCTGCGCCTGGGGAAGTGCCCGTTTGCGACGAAACCGTTGTCGCCGTCGAACCTGGATTCACTGCAGCTCGCGCCACGCCTGCATCGACCGACTGCGCTTGCGCTGAACGGGTGCTCACCGCAATGAGTGTATGGGTGAGCACGATGCAGCCGTACGCTACGAAATGTTTAAACCTCATTGTGAGCTTGAGTTGAAACGGAAGTCGGCGCGAAGTCAATCGTGCACGCGCTGCAATACGACCACCCTTGGTTTCTGCGGGATCCGGTGGTTGATGGTCAAACGTTCACACGTGTGAACGCGCGTGTTTTGGCTGAACGCGGACGATTCATCGGTGAATTTGCTGATGATTTTCGCCGCGAACGAACTATTCTTGCGCCGAGATTGGGAGAAAACGCGAATGGACGACGAACTGCAGCTCGCACTGTTAGACATCCTCGAAAAAGGAATCCTCGCGGCGCGGATGGCTGCGTGGTCCAACAGAGCGGACGAATCCGCGATTGAGACGGACCACATCCACACCATTCCCGACTTGCTGAGAAAACCCTTCCGGATTGAGCTGCTAAAGTTCTACTGGGAACAGCGCGGGTCCTATATCGCGCAGCGTCAACTCGGCTTGGTCACCGACTTGGACAAAAGCTGGGCGACAATCCGGCGATACCTGGATGCTCACGAGCGCGCGAAAGTCTTGTGAGGTCGATCGCTGCCACCGCAGGCATCACAAAGACGGTGTGGCGGACGCTCATTGCGCCAAGTTAAATGTCCGTCGCATGAATTGTTTGACGCACTCCCCGATGGTATTCTCGAAGCATGACGTCGTACTGGAACGTTACCGCCAAAGACGTGGTCGATCGATTCGTCGGAAAAGAGGGCGAATTTCCTGAGTTCGTTGCGGCTCTCATTCGCGCAACGTGTCCAAAATTGACGATAGAGTACTGCAGCGAGCCAAAGGCAAAAGACGGCGGCGTCGATTTGAGGGTCTTAGAGCCGTCGCCGAGTAGCTCAGGTAAGGTCGGAGAGAGATGGCTCGAAGGACCGAGCGTTTGGCAGTTTAAATCCGATCGAACGCCGTCGCTTTCGACGAAGAAATTTAACGAGGAGGTCCACGGAAAAGCCCCTCGCACGGACAAAAAACGATCGAAGCCAAGCAAGTCGGTGAAGTCTGCAACGAAGTCCTCGAAGCTGACTGGCGAAGAGCCTCCACGATTTGTGGTTGCACGGCTCGACGCGGGTGATTTGTACCGCTATTGCTTAGCCGGTGATGTGACTCCCGATAAGCTCGACGCAGCAGGCACAGCGCTTGGCACAGTCGTCGGGACGGAGAACCAGCCTAAAATTATTACTCCGGCAGACCTAGCGGATTGGGTGAATCGGTTTCCTGGGCTTGTGGAGCGATACTTCAGAACTGAGTCTACGTGGCACTCGTACGAGACATGGGGCGAAGCCGCGCGGGGAAAGCTGAGAAACTATGTGCCAGTCCCACGTTGGGAAGCCATCCAGACTGCAATCGCGCAGCACACTGACTTAACGCAGCCCTGTGGCGCCGGAGTGTTAAAAGGCGTGTTTACGGTGCAGGGGTTTTCTGGAGTCGGAAAAACTCGCATTGTCTACGAGTCGCTAAAAGGTGTGTCGAGTTTGGTCATTGAATCGCCTGCCGGGAGCGCCGTCGCCCTGATTCGTCAGTTGAAAAAGCACGCCGAAACTCAAGCAATCGTCGTTGTCGATGAATGTCCGGCTGAGATTGGCCTTCAGTTGGAAGCGGCGCTGGAAGGTGCGCTTACAAGACTTCGGATCGTTGCCATCGACAATGTTGCGGTGTCGAGAAAAGGCCAACCTCTATGGCTCGACAGAATTCCGGACGATGTGCTCGACCGAATCTTACAATCCAATTTTACCGTTACTCCAGAACAACTCACCCGTTATGTCAAACTCTCATCGGGGTTTGTCCGATTCGCGGCAGACCTTTGTGAACACGCGCCGAGTCTCGAAAGCGAGCTTGACGCAGCGAGCCTGACGGTCGAACGCTATCTGAAGGTACGGTTTGAGCGGGAGCCTTTCGCCCTGGACGCCTTACAGATTGTTTCACTCACAACTTTGCTTGGATTCAAGGGCGCTCAGCGAAGCGCAATTGAGGAACTCTGCAAATTTTGCGAAAAATCACCGGAAGCGATTCTGGGAATTTGTCGAGTCATTTCCATTTTGAATCAAAACGGCGGCTTCATCGCGACGGTTGGCAACGAGTGTTACGTTACGCCTGAACTTGTGGCGAAGGCGTGCTTGGGGATGGCATGGCAGACGTGGGGAGAAGCCGATCCGGATAGATTTGCGAAGCGGTTTCCTCCGTCCCTTTTGGAGTCCTTTCTACGACGTGTTCAGCGGAGCGCGAGCAAGGAGGTGCGCGACCAAGTCGCGGCGTGCTTTCGGCGATGGTTTAATCGATGTTCTGTAGGAGACCTTGCGCAACGAGAAGCCGCAGTTAGCGTCGAGCTGCTCGCGAAATTTGACCGGATTTTTTATACGCAGCGTGCGGTCGATTTGCTGACAAGGGCGTCGCCGGGTGAGTTGATGGCAATAAGTGGAGAGTACACTCAGGACGGCTGGGGCGCGCGTCGACACTGGGTCTCAATGCTTGAACACGCGGCACAATTCGCAGACACTTTTCACATCGCGGAGGTGGGGCTTCGGAGACTCGCGATGAGCGAAAACGAGTTTGCGATCGCCAACAACGCCACGGCGGCGTGGAAGGCTCTTTTTTCGCTGCACAACTCGTCTTCTGAGGTGTCATTTTTCGATCGCTTACAAGTTATCGAGGCATTGATCGACGCTGAGTCGAGCGGTGGGCATGTGTTGGCATTCGCTGCGCTGGGAGAAATTGTCAGAGATCACGGCTGGCGGATTCTCCTGCACTATTCTGATTGGGAAGACCGTCCGACTGAGTGGCGCGCGTCGACGATCGGCGAGCTGCGGGCATGTCATTCGGCGTACCTTCAACTGCTGAACACCGCCCATCTGAGTGTGAACCAAACAAGCCGTCAGCGGGCTGTGGAGATCGTCGTGCGCAATCTTCGGGAGATTTTGCACTTCGGCGGGGATGCCCTTGAAACCGTGAAGGCGATTGTCGGCAACGGACTCGATCCGGCGCAACAGGTGACTTTGAATGAAGCCCTCGGACAGTTTGTGTCCTGGGACGCCGATCGCTACCCAAACACTGAGTACATCCAGAAGGTTCGCGAATGGCACGCAAGCCAAACGATGGGATCGTTGATGTCGCGGCTGGCAACAGTGCTCGGAAGTCCGTGGCAGTTTGCAGTCGGCCTCGACGGCAGCCGAGAGCAGCAACAAAGCGCTCACCGCGTAGCAATCGCGGCGCTGGCTGCGGAGGTCGTTCAATCAGAGGCCGCACTCTCCGAGGCGTTGCCATTTCTTACGTCTGCAAATGCTCACGGCGCATTTGATCTTGGTGCGGCAATCGCGGCTCAAGATCGAGACTATCGCCTGATGGAGAGACTCATTCGAGCGTCAATTTGTGAGGGAGAATCAACACTACTCGGCCGGGGTTATCTGTCGGTGCTGCTTGACCGAGGGCCAGAGCACGCTGTGCGAATCAACGAAATCCTCGACGAACTTCAACCCACCTTCGCGTCCAACGTTCTAGAAATCGCCGTCGTTCACTCCGACAAGTTGGGACTGTTTCAACGCACAATGTCGGCCGTTCAAAGCGGCACGCTTGGCCTAAACCATTTACGCCGGCTCGAGGTGCTTGCCCTTCGAGGGGCTCTGTCGGACGATGAGTTTGTGCGCGCTCTTCAATTGGCGTTTAGTTTTGATGATCGTTCGACTGCGAGTCAGGTGGTCGTGTCTCTGGCCCAACGCTGGAGTGGCGAAAGATCTAAGCTTCAGACCGACCCTCCCCCTGACTCTGTGCTCGCTGCGCTTGATGAGGGCCTGCGGCGAGCGCTCAGCGAAGAAAATACCGATGCCTATGGTTGGGTCGCGACGGTGAGAGCGATGTCGTCGTGGCAATTTGAGCACGCCTGCGAGTTAGCGATTGATGCGTTGGTTGAGCGATCGCACTCACTGCGCCGTGATGTTCAGCCTCTTATCACCGCGTTTGCTACTCGCGACGACGCGGTGGTTCGGCGGTTTGAGCAGCTTCTGGAAGACAATCGACGTGGTGCCTATTTGGGCATTGGGCATTATCGGATCTTGGTCAGCGGGCTCCCAGAATTAGCAGTGATCGCAATGATCGCCCGGCTAAGCCTTCGAGGTGCACGTCGGCTGGCGCGGCACCTTCCACGACCCTTTCTGGACGACAATGACAATCCGCAGGTACCTACTATCACGTTGGAGTTATTGAAACGATTTGAGCGCGATAGCCAGGTTTTTGAAGAGTTTTGCGTTGGGCTGCGAAGCGGCGTCGCCCGAGCCGGAGATATCGCTGGGCAATATGAACACGACGCTCAAATTGCCAAGCAGTTTCTCGATCATGCCAATCGGCGTGTCCGAGAGTGGGCGAAGCGAGAAGTTCAGGAGGCGCAACAGGACGCTGATCGATGGCGAGAGGATGAACTGCGCGATGCGATTCGGTAATGGCTCGAGCATCGTTGACGCGCGGTGCTTCATGTTCCCTCGTACACACGTGTGAACGCGCGCGTGTTTTGACTGAACGTGGACGATTCATCGCTGAATTTGCAGATGATTATCTGCCCGTTCACCGAAGCCCAAGTTCAAGAAGGCAAATTGTCACCCCGACCAGGGCGCTTAGTCCGCCAGCTTCGCCCCACTCGCAAGGAGCGCAATCGTCCGTCGGCAAGTGCGATCAAACGCATCGACAGCCATCTTCAAGTGCTCCTCGGGTGTGTCTTCTTCCTTCGTGTGACTCAGCCCATTGGTCGACGACGAAAAAATCATCACCGTCGGAACCTTTCGCGCCATCTCGCTCGCATCATGCAGCGCGCCGCTGGGCAACTCAAAGTCATGCCCCTCCACCTCACGCACACTCTCTCGCGCAAATTGCAGCAGCGTGTGATGAAAGGGCATCGGCGGAATCCGAAAGATGTGCTCCCACTCCACGGTGCATCCCTCTGCACTCGCCGCACTACTCGCGGCTTCGTGAGCCTCGCGAAACATCGCCTCCAAGTGCCCCGCCTCAATGTGTCGCATGTCCATGGTGATGCGTGTTTCGCCCGCGACCGCAGTCACCACACCAGGCCAACACTGCGCATGTCCGACGGTGGTCACGCCGTTGTGTCGCTTGCCGATCTCTGAGAGCGCGAGAGCAAAACGAGCAGCGGCACAAAAGCTGTCCTTTCGCATCTCCATCGGCATCGTCCCGGCGTGCGCCGCTTGCCCGCGAAACACCAATCGCTCGCGCTCAATGCCCTTGGTTCCGGTGACGGTTCCGATACCCTTGCCGACCTTCTCAAGCACCGGCCCCTGCTCAATGTGGACCTCTATGTACGCCGCGACGGTCTTCATTCTATCCTGCGCGCTATCAAGCCGATCGACGTTGACGTTGTGCTTTGCCAAGACCTCGGGAAGGCGGTTTCCCTCTTTGTCGACGAGCTTCTTGAGCCCCTCGATGTCCAGTGTGCCCACACAGGCCGCCGAGCCAAACAAGCTTCGCCCAAAGCGCGCACCCTCTTCGTCGGCCCAGTCCACCACCGCGACCGAGATCTCTGGTGTCCCCTCGGTCGAGAGCGATCGAAGCAGCTCAAGCCCCGCCATCACTCCGAGCGCGCCGTCGAGCCAGCCACCCTTGGGGACGCTGTCCAGGTGACTCCCGGTCACCAAGAGATCACTTCGCTTGCCCTGCAAAATCGCCCACAAATTGCCCGCAGCGTCTTCGGTGACGTCCACGGGTAGCGCCGCGAGCGACTCGCGCAAGAGAGCGCGGGCCTTGAGCCAATCAGGGGTCCAGGCAATGCGGCGACTCCCTTCTGGACCGCCGGTGATTTCGGCGAGTGTTCGGAGAGACGCGATCACGCGTGCGGGTTCGTACGATGATTTAACTGGGGTCATGGGGCTCACTATTGTGCTCGATCATAACGCGGTCTTCGCGCGGGGGAAGCACGATCGCGACGGGGGAGAGATCCAAGCGACATCCCTCTGGCGCTGTGAGATGGATCACATGGCTTTGCTGCGTCTGCATCGCCAGGTGCGAGAGAGGGTCGCGCGATGCGTTTATTTAGTACTGAATAAATGCTGACAGCAGAGGGTTTGGCGGTGTGCTGTCTCGCACGACGACGATGAGCGCGCCGGTTCTGCGATTGTACGCGGCGATGTCCCCGGGTTCGGGATAACTGAAGATGGGAGTCTCGGCCATGGCCACTGGACCCGCAGGGATCCTCTGGACCGAGTTGCGGTAAGCCGGTCCGGCCAGCGCGAGTCCAAACGTGTAGAAGTTGCCGGCTGAGTCGCTCGTGACCGCGCGCTCGCTACCGGAACCACCGGTGTTGTATGCGAGGCTTTGCGCTAAGTCTGGCATCGCGAGTGGAAGACGATAGGCGTCGGGTGAGCGCGAGGTAATAAACAGTGTTTCTCCGCGGAGTTCCCAGTCAACAGTCGTTGTCCGCACGGCGCTCAGAACTTGCGGCGCGGCCAAAATAAGTGGGTCTCCATCGGTGGCGACTTGTATCGAGGTGCCCGTGGCGTTGGAGATGACGGTTAGGCGTGCAGTAGGGCCAGTTCCGCTTACCAGCACGCGACTGCGCGAACCTTGCAGAGAGTTCTGAGCCATGGTCCATGGACCCATGCCGTTGTTCGCTCCTCGGTAGGTCGTTCCCTGGTTGGCACTCATCGACATGGTCGCGTAGACGATGGGTCCATTGTGGGAAATTGAGAGCGTTGGTGTCACGAAATTGCCGTTTTCGCGAACAACGACAGCCGCATTCCATGTGCGACCAGCGTCGGTCGACGTGCTGAAGGTCGTTTCAGCGTTGTTTCGATAGCCAACGATCACCGTCTGGTCGTCAATCGCGTGAATCGCGTACGTTAACTCGCCAGAGAAATCGCGGGGCGTGGTCGGCAGCGGCGGCATCGTTGGTGGCTCCCAATTCTGCCCACCGTCCAGCGTCCGAAACACGCGGATCTGCCAGATTCCGCCCGCGACAAGACACCGCGTAATCATCCACGTCGTGTCATTCGGCGCGATCGTGAGTCGATCAGAAATCACAAAGTTCAGCATCTCGCAGCCCTCACTGAGTGGAATGGGCCGCGGCGCAGTGCTCGACATCGGTAGCGTCGAAGCCCCGGCATCGTTCGATGGAGCGTCAGGGACGGCGATCATCCCATCCGGAGAGACCACATCGACCATCGTGTCGCGCACGCATGTTCCTGCTGCGGTGCACGTCTCGCCTGCTGGGCAGGCGGGGTTGCACGCCGGCACGCAGGCCCCGCGGACACAGACAAATCCCGCGCGGCACGCGGGCTCACAAGTGGACGAAGCGGGCGCGGTGCACGCGGTAGCTGTGAGCACAATCAAAGCGGCAAGAAGTGTTTTCACAGTGTGATGATGGACAGGAGCGCGACTGGTCGTCAATGGCACCGTCCGTTGATTCTCTTGCCGGCCGAGCCCGCGAGATTCTTGTGAGTCGCGAGTCGTTGGGTTGAAGCGTCGTGGCAATCTTGATGCACAGAGCCACACGCTCGATGATCGCTTGGGCGACGTCGGAGCTGTGGGTTCTTGACGAGAGCAGAAGAGCGCCGTGTGCTCAGAAGTGTGAAAGAATGGGCCTATGGAAGACGAGCTTTATCATGCGTTGCTCGACATTCTCGAAAAGGGCATCCTTGCGGCGCGGATGTCTGCGTGGTCCGATAGATCCCGAGAGGCTGCCATCCACACCGACCACATCCACAACATCCCGGACCTATTGCGACGGCCCTTTCGCTTAGAACTGCTCCAATTTTATTGGGAGGTTGAGAGACGCTCGTTCATCGCACAGCTTCAACTCGGCTCGGACACGGCGTTGGACAAAAGCTGGGCTACGATCCGACGCTATCTCGATCAGCACGAAGGAGCTTTAGGCTCTGAGATAACTTCATTCGGGACACGCAGGTAGCCGGCGAAAAAATCGTTATGTTTGACCTAATATTCCCGCGTGTTCGACTCTCGAAGCCGATCGACAGTCAGACGATGCTCCTCGCTGCCAGCCAGTCCTTCGGTGAGAGTGGGATTTGCGAAGCGGATGGTCGACTGCTGGAGTTGGATGCGCTCGAGGAAGAATTTTCGCTAGACTCGCGGAGAGTTCCACAGGAGGAGCGCACTCAAAATTGGATTGAATCCCAGAGAATCACTTGCATGCATCATCCAGAGATTCAATCTCAAATCCAAGGCACGCAGCAAGTCGTCGCTCCTTCGGTGACGACCTAACAACTTGGTACGCTGCCAACACAAAATCGTCAGGATGGCACTGCGGCGTACGTTCCCAAATGAGGTCAGATGTCATGAGAAATCCCAACGTGTGGCGGCAATTCGCGGCGATGATGATCCTCTTTTTGGGTTGCGTTTATTGCGGTTGCGTCACCGCAACTCCCGATCGGCAGGCCGCAGACTATGCACAGACCCATCCCGCGCGAGAGGCAAACACGATGGATTTGGTCTTGCGTCGATCGGTCATCCCCGAATTTTTTTCGCAACCACCCCTTGCTAGTTTTGATCTTCAAAGCGCGTTGGCACCGGAGGATAATACTGCTTGCCTGTTGGGCCTAGTCCACTCCCATCATGGAGTCGTTGATGGAGCTACTTACTACGAGATTTTCAAACGAGTTCGACCTGGGCGTTGCGATGAGATGCGGCTGTTTCTCGACGCCGAGAACGGACACTTTTCATTGTTGCGCTCCGCGCTCGACGGACAAGTCGCACTTGTTCCGCTCCGCTACTCAACGCCGATTTGTGGGGTTCCGTTTAGCACGCAATTTGCGTGGATAAGTGGCACTGGACGAACGTTGAATGCAGCAACTGGGTTTGTCTTGCTTCTGTCGCCACAACACCTGGCTCGTGGATTCATTTATGGGCGAAACGAAATTGAAACGCAGTGGCGATCGTTGCGGTTTTACCAAAGCCGAACAGAGTGTGAAGCGCTCGTTGGTGAGTAAAATGGGTGTCTCCTTGTCTCCATCGCAATTTGAACCACTCTTTTCTGATCCCACCATTGCTGGCGCAGGGCGTGAGCTTCTTCGTTTGTTCATAGCAGCGGCCGCGACGCGTTTGCGAAACACACCAATTCCAGCTTTAAATACCCAGCCGGTTCCGGGAGGGGACGTTGCCAATTTTACCATCGCTCTCGAGCAAAATCTGGGAGTTTTAACTGTTCGGAACGGCGCCGCCTCGCTCGCAATTGAAAGAGGCACCGCAGCTGAAGGACAGGGCGCTGCCGTGACGGACTGACTAATGGCGCAACATAGTGGTGCCCATTTCACACCATTCAAGGCGTACTGGGTCACCGGGATGTCGTCAAACCTAAGGCAGTCTGTCACCCATAACGGTGCCGCAGCCGTTACCATGACTCGTTTGCGCTAATCTGAGAGGTTCACTCCAAATGGATTTTCCGCGATTGTATATTCCATCATCTTCGATCAATCGAATCAAAACTTGGAGTGCTGAAGCGATTCGAAACGTTGAGGGCATCCCGACAGCGTTTGACCAATTGGCGATTGAGTCTGTTTGTTTGGCGGCACGTCGTGCGGAACGCCGATTTATCGCTTGTGAGGACTATGAACTCAACGAACTATTTGAAGCGCCGAACAACGCCACAACTGCACTACGCCTTTCGGCCGAGTACGAATTTCAGGCTCCGCTCTCGGCTCTTGCTCATATGTATTCCGAGGATTCTGACGTCCTAATGCTCTTTGCCGTGTACCTGCTGTCCTATGGAGATCCAGGGTTCATCCGGATGATGCAAATTCACTTGCGCCATTCGCTCGATGCCGTCCATCTCGCGATGGTAGGTTGTGAGTTTATTCAGCGGGTAAGTGGTGTGAACTACCTCCTCGAATTGGATAATTTGTGCCCCCGGATCATCTTGCCGCACACCGTCGAGCGCTTCGTCGCGGACGCAACTTCTCGTCCCGTGAGTCCAAGAACGTACAGCGCAAATTATCTGAAGTTGCCAGAAGACGAACGAAGGGTGACTTCCCCATGGGCGATGATGAAGGCGGTTCTTGATCAATGAACCTGGTCCACTACCTCTTGCAGAAAAGACCGCGTATCCCACTCCTCGCATCAACAAGGCGAAGCTTATCGTGCGCTCTCAACTCGGAGCAAACTCTTTCGGATTGATCCCTGCGCTCTCGAGTGCGCGTTCAATCTCTCGCTGGTGTATCTGAAGGGCCTCTCGCTCGCGGTCCACGCCTAGCGTATCTCTCAACTCTGTCGGATGTCCTCGCCGGTGGACGTCCGGACAGGGTGAGCAAACTGGTGCACGTGCGCGCGTCAGTGAAAATCCAAGCGAAAGCAACGGCCGCCTCTGCCGAATTGTGCTGCGCCCAAGGATGCCGATCGCGGCGACGCGAGATCGCGGGTGGCTGTCTCCGCGTGTTTGAGGGGCGTCGCGGTTAGATCGAGAGTGTCGACCGCGTCCGCTCTTCGGTCAGTTTACAGTCTTGCAGGCGCCTCCGTCAGTCGCCGAAGCGGGAGCAAAGCTCGCTGTCGACGCCGTTGAACTCTTTCGGTCCCCATTTTGCGATAGCTTCAACGTTGTGCGAGCGTTCGCTCCAAGGTCCAACAAGACTTCGCACCCTATCTTCGAAAGGTTATGACGAAGGACCAAACTCGCACGACTCGATCGGGACCCCTCCGCAGCGGTGATCTCCAAGTTTCTCTACCCGACCCCGCACCCCGTGACTTCCCGACCAAAGTGCTCTACTTTCACGTTTGCGCGAAAATTCTCGCCGCCCCTTTGTGCCGTTTTAGCGCGAAGGGCCCCAATGCTCTTACTCACAAGGTACCCCACATGCTTAAACATTCATTCGCTATATTGCTCTCACTCACTACACTCGTCCTCGCCGCATGTAGCACGCCCGTCGCTACGATGGATGGCGCCGTGACCGACACTGGCGTTGCCCCCGCCGACGGCGCCGTGGTGCAAGACGCTCCGTCCGCTGCCGTCGACGCACCGAACCCTGGGGTCGACGGTACGGCTGGTGGCCGCATGTGCGGAATGATGAGCTGCGCCGCTGGCGAAGTGTGCTGCGCCGCGACGGGCCCCAACAACCCGATGCGCTGCGCCGCCGCTAACGCATGCCCCACACAAATCGTGTGCGAAGGACCCGAGCACTGCGCCGCCGGGACCTCATGCTGCACCGACGGAATCCAATCGCTCTGCACCGACAACGCCCGCTGCACCGAGCGCTCGTGCCGCACGGCCGTCGACTGCACCGGTGCGCAAATGTGCTGCCCATTCGGTCAGGGCCGCGTGTGTCGCCCCAATTGCTAACCGGGCATAGTCAAGGGCAGTTCTAGCCGGCGTGGGCGGCGCCCGCATCCAACGATCGCAGTGTACGGGCTTGGTTTCGAGAGCATAGGCAGGGGGCTGTGCGCGTGATAGCTAGTTCGTCGTATGACACCGCCAAAAGAGCCTCCCTATCGTGGTCTCACGCAGCGTCCTGAGGGGACCGCGGTGCTGACACCGAAGACACTCGCGCGATACCGTCCAACGCGCAAGGGCGCCCTCGCGATGGTGGGTGGCTCCGTAGGCGCAGCGATTGGGGTGCTGTTTTTTGTGAGCAATTTGTGGGAGCTTCCCATGCTTGGAGTGCTTCTGGGTTTGCTCGTTTTGGTGGGGTGGGTTCGCTTTCGTCGGCGGCGTGTTGTAGCGACGCTGCGTGTGATCGAGGAGTCCAGTGCGCTGCTTGCGCGGCACGAATTTGAGCGTGCAGAACAGCTGCTCGACACCGTGGCGACTCCGTTTTGGACCAACGAGTTTTATCAGGCCCTGATCGTGCACAACCGCGCGGTGATTGAGTTGATGCGTGGCAATTTAGACAACGCGCTGCGATTGTTTCTGCCGTTGTTAAACACGGCGCCGATGCGCAATCCGTTGGTTCCGCTCAACGACTCGACGCAGGCAAACATTGCGCTGGCGTATGCGTTGTTGGATCGCGCAACAGAGGCGAGGGCAGCGCTCGCCAAAATCACAGGCAACGGCACCCGCCAGCAGCAAATCGGGGTCAACCGTACGGTGTGCAGCGCGCGCTGCCGACTCGGTGAGACCCGTGAAGTCCTCGCTCTGTACGCCGATCAGTGGAACGAATGGGAGCACACTCTCTCGGTCGCCTCGCTGCGAGTGACCGCGCTTTTGCGTGCATTTGCGCTGAGCGAACAGTCTCCGCCAGACACTCGAACACCCGAGCAAGAGCAACAGATCACCCAATGGCTCACCTACGCCGGTCAGCCCGATCGCGCGGCCACCGAGTATTTTCTCCTTCACTGGCCGAGCTTTCGCGCGTTTGTTCAAGAGCGCGAAGTGTCGTTGAGGTAAGCGTTTTACCTCGCGTTTAACGCACCCACCGTCGTGAACAGATCACCGATTGCGTCGTCGTCCAGCGTCCGCTCTTGTGTTTGGCGTTGTCGCCGCGTCCAACCGTGCCGCCGCGGGGACACTGGCATCGCTCACTTGAAACAGCTCACTCAACCCGTTGCTTGCGAATCGCGCTATGCACACACCGTGCTGACAACGGCAGCTGCCGCCGCAGTCCATCGTTCCGCCTCGGCACTCTTCGGTGCAGCTCATCCCGTGACAGTCGATCGTCACACTCCCCGCCGGAACACACGTCGTTGGGTGACAGCACTGCGCCGGCACACAGTTGTCATCCCGCGCGCATTGAGTCAGTGGAGGGTTTGCCGCTTCGACTCTGTTCGTTGCTGTCTGCTCGCTGCTCGTTGCATCGTCCGAGACAACGCTCGCGCTCGAATCAACCGATGGCCAATGCACGGAGCCTTGAGCGCTCCCAACTGGCCGGACGGCAGCGCTTTGATCCTCCGTGTTGCCTGTTGTGCTCCTGCAACTCATCACCGCAACACTCACGGCAATCGCGCGAAGTCCAACCATCACGACGCTGCGTGGGAATATTACGGCAACTTTAGCTGGCGTGCTCATGCCCGGCTTATAGCAGTTTTGCGATTACACGGGTACGCCCGAGGCTTGCCACTCGTCAAAGCACAACGTGTGCGCTAGTGTTCAAGCAACCCATGACCGAACAGCTTTCGTCGGACTTCAGCAGCTACATCTCACGCCGCAAACTCGGTTTTGTCGGCGAGTACGCTGGTGATCAGTATGCGTTTTCGAGTGATCTTGAGCTGATGCGCACCATGCGTGCGTTTAAGCCCATCCAGCTCGCGGTGGCGAGCACCGTGCGTTTAGGCAAAGGGATGCACACCGGCGACCTGCTGGGTCGCGCGGTGAAAGTGGGCCCGAAGCAATTTGCGCGGGTGGATAACATCGTCAAGCACTGCGTCAATCGCCTCGGGATCGCCGAGCCGATGGTCTTTATCGAAGGCCGCCGCGACGTGCACAACGCCTACACCACCGGAACCGAAAACTCGTCCGTGATCGTGATTCACGCGTGCGTTGTCGAGGATTTTACCGACGAAGAGCTCATGTTCGTGATTGGGCACGAGTGTGGACACATTCAAAATGGGCACGTGGTTTATCTCACCACGCTCAACCTGCTCACCCGCGTGGCGGGACTGTTTTTGGGACCCTTGGTGCAGCCTGCCCTCATGGCCCTTCAAGCCTGGTCCCGCGCCGCTGAGATCACCTGCGATCGCGCTGGAATGCTCTGCGTCCGCGACACCGAGAAAGCCACCAAAGCTTTCTTGAAGCTCGCGCTGGGGGGCTCAAAAATGCTGCTCAAAGACCTCAACTTGGACGAGTATCTCAAGCAGATTGAAGAGGGCAAAGACGGATATGGTCGGGCGTCTGAGCTGACCAAATCTCACCCCTACTTACCCAAGCGCATCCGCGCGATCGAGTACTTCGCGCAGTCCGAGGTTTACCGCAAAGCCGGCGGTCTCGAAGGTGGAGAGTCGCTCTACGACGTGGACCAAACCGTAGCCGAGCTCGTGAAGGTCCTTTAACATTCTACCGCTGAATTCTCGCACTCAAACAGCCTCCATCTCTACAGAAGCAACATCACTATGTCGTTAGATACACTCAGCAAAACCAAAGAAGAACTCGTGGCCGAACTCGAAGCCCTCGCCGAGCTGGCCGCCACCTCTGGCGCCCCTTCGCTTCGCGATCGTCTTCAGGGCGATCGGCTCCCACGCCTCCGTGAAGAGCGGATGGTGCTTGTGGTGTTGGGCGAGTTCAACCACGGCAAAAGCACGTTTGTTAACGCGCTGCTTGGAGGCAACATTCTTCCGTCGGGGATCACGCCCACCACGGCGATGATTCACGAGGTTCAGTACGGCACAACCCCGAAGGCCGAGGTGGTGTTTCGCCCGAAAAACGTCCCGGCAAATCCAAGCTCGCTCGGACTCGGTGACCCGCTTCGAGTCAAGGGCGGCGACCGGCTCAGAGTCGAGTGGAACAAGCTTCAAGAGCTGGTAGTGGGCGGTGACATCGCGGCCGACGATGTCCTTCGCGTCGAGATTGAATACCCCGCGAGCATTCTCGAGAACAAGGTCACCCTGGTGGACACCCCTGGGGTCAACGACCTTAACTTGCAGCGCGCCGAAATTACGTACGGGTATGTGCCACGGGCGGACGCGGTCGTGTTTTTGCTGGACGCCGGGCAGATCTTAAAAGAGAGCGAGCGGCGGTTTTTGCGTGATAAATTGCTGGGCGCTGGACGCGACCGCATTGTGTTTGCGATCAACAAATCGGACATTCTGGACGGGCCCGAGCGCGAGCAAGTGTTGGCGTATGCCAAAAAGCAGATTGGGCAGATTGTTCCGGGCGCGCCAACGCTTTTGATCTCGTCTGAGAGGCAGCTGGCCGGCGACGAAGCAAACTCAGGATTTAGCGCTCTTCGCGCACAGCTCGACAATATGTTGGGCGCTGATCGACTCCGCATGCTGGTGGACTACGGTGCCGACGAGGGCCTTCGCGTGAGCGCGCTGCTGACGCGCGGGCTCGAGGTTCGTCGACGTGCGCTCACGATGAGCAGCACTGAGCTCGGTGAGCGAATTGATGCGTTAGAGAAGGATCTCGCGGTCTCGCAGACTGTGGTGGCCGAGCGGCACAAGCGCATCGCTGAAGAGATTGGTGCGGTGAGGGCCGTCGCGAAGCGCGATCTGTTTGCGTTTAGCGAAGAGTTTGCCAGCAGCATTGTGGGCCAGATCGAGCAGCAGAGCGCCGATGATGTGCGAAAGTTTCTCTCGAGCTTCATCGAAGACGCGTGGAAAAAATGGCTCGAACGCGAAGGTGCACTCTTGGGCGAGAAGCTCGAGCGGTTGGCCGAAGAGATCGTGGCGATCGTCCAAGAAGACGCGCGTGACAGCAACAAGAAGCTCGAAGGCTTCCTGGGCGAGAGCGCCTCAACGCTCGATGTGAAGGTCGACACCGTCGCGTATGACGTCGGAGTGTTTGCGTTGGGCGCGTTTGGTGTCGGCGTGATGGTGGTCTCCAACATTCTCGTCGGAGGACTGCTCACCTTGGCAGCCCCCATCCTGGCGCTGGTCTTGAAAGATCGCGTAGACAAAGAGATAAAGAACAAAGCCCTGCAAAACGCACCAGAAGTGGTGCGCAACGTGGCGCGTAAGATTGAGCCTGAGCTCGTTGCGGCGATCGATCGGTTTGGCGAAAAACTCAGCAGCTTCGTCACCACGGCCAACGAAGAGCTACGGCGAAGCATGATCGAGATTTTGCAGAGCACGAAGAAAGCCCTCATCGCCGAGAGCACTGAGAAGGCCATGAGCGTCGGCGAGGTGAGCGA
>JANNCG010000660.1:0-6034 GCA_031386385.1 Myxococcales bacterium | reverse complement strand
ATCGCCGCCACGCCCACCCGTTCGACCAAGAACCGGCAGAACTCCACATCGGTCCCAACAAATCCTGTTGAGCGAATGTCGAGGTTGAGAAAGTAAGCACCGTCCGCCACGAGCGTCTGCCAGCCCAACTGGGTCAGCCCGTCTCTCAAACGATCACGTCGACGTTGCAGTTCGCTCGCAAGGCCATCGAAGTATTCGTCGGATTTTTTCAGGCCAAATGCGACGGCGGTCTGCAGGTTTGGTGGTGTGGTGAAGGTGATAAACTGATGCGCGCGCGCGACGGGGGTGAGCAGCGCTTGGGGGCCGACGACCATTCCGACCTTCCAGCCGGTGAGTGAAAAGGTCTTGCCCGCAGAGCCGATTTTGAGACTGCGCTCGCGCATCCCGGGTCGTGCGATGAAGGGGTGATGTTTGTGCGGGGCAAACACGATGTGCTCGTAGACTTCGTCACATACCGCGTAGGCGTCGAAGCGCTCAACGAAAGATGCGATCAGATCGAGCTCGGGCTCGGAGAAGACTTTTCCCGCGGGATTTTCAGGGTTATTGAGAAGTACGAGCTTGGTTTTTGCGGAGAACGCAGCACTGAGGTCCGCTTCGGTGAAGGACCACTGGGGTGGCTTGAGCGTGACGAATTTGGGTGTGCCTCCAGCGCGACGAACGAGCGGCGCGTATGCGTCGTAGGCCGGGGAGAAGAGCACCACTTCGTCGCCTTCGTTGACGAGCGCGAGAATACAATCAGCGAGCGCTTCGGTTGCCCCGGACGTGACCATCACCTCTGTTTGCGGGTCAAACTTCAGCCCATAAAAGCGCTGCTCGTGCTCGGCGATGGCTTCGCGCAGCGCGGGCAGGCCTAGCATGGGAGGATACTGGTTCCATCCGGTTTCGAGGGCTTCGGCGGCCACTCTGCGAACATCAGCGGGGCCAGGATCATCAGGAAATCCCTGGCCCAAGTTCACCGCGTTGTGCTTCGCCGCGAGGCGCGACATCACGTCGAAGATGGTGCTTCCGAGCGAGGCGTAGAGCGTGTTGGTGGGCCGCATAGAGTGAAAGCGATCGTGGCATGGAGACTCCCCCCGTGCGAAGCGAAATTGGGCGAACTCATCGCGACAAATGCGCGACACATGCGAGGTGATGTGCAAATTATCGCGAAGCATTCATCGCAGTGCACCCCGCGCCGCAGCAAGCAAGCGGCGCAGAAGCCTTCGCGCAAAGAGCGCTCAGGAAACCCCTCGTCATTGTCACTCCTCGGGGTTCGTTGGAGAAGCTGTGTGCGTAGAGCTTGGGGTGCGAAAGGAGGATCTCGGGACTTGTCCTCATCGCAGCTGAATGCTGAGTGACTTGCTGGGACCGCTAGCTTAGTGGCGTTTGTGGCCGCCACTCGGCCATTAATGCCACTAACAAATCCGGTACTGCCTACACGACGCGCGATGCTCGTTGACGCTTCACGCTCAGCACCGTCGCAGCGACGATGGCCCACAATGCCATGGGCGCGCGGTTGCGATTGGGCTGGGTATTCTCAGTGATTTTGCAACCACAGCCACCACCGACGAGCTGATTGGGGCCGCCGTCCGCGGCGTCCATTCCACTTGCGCCGCCGTCCACTGCGCGGTCCATGGTGCTCATCCCGTCACCGAGACTACTGTCCATCGTGACGTCTTCAACGCTCGCGTCCGAAAGCACGCCTGAGTCCCGTGGGGGACACACGATCGAGGGCATCCCGTCTACGCGGCGAACACCGAAGGGAAGGGGGGAGCCCCAGTTTCCGGTGTTTGAGTTGTCGTGTCGATACGAGGGCCACTGCACGTTGCCGGTCACTCGGCCCTGCGTGCGCCACGCGTACAGCCAGCCATTTCGCGTGGGAATCACCACTTCAAGTGAGCCATCTCCGTCCAGATCGCCCACCGCGGGTGCGAGCCCCACCCACTGCCCGGTAAACTTCGGAAACCCCGGGGCTTCGACTCCGCACGAGTTCACCGCGTGAAGATAGTACCCCGCAGTGCCCACCAATGCCTCGGGGTACGCATCTCCAGACACATCCGCCACGACGGGGTTCACCAAGAGCGTGTAGTCCTCAATGACCTTTGGAAAGCCCGACAGAGGTGTCCCTTCTTGCGCATCCCAAGCACCCAACAGGTGTGAGAACTGTGCCGCGACACCGCCCGATGCCGCCGCGATCAAGCCCGAGTTGGCGCCAGTGACTAAGAAGGCCAGCCGCCCACCGTTCTGCATGTCAGCGAAAGTTGGCAGCGAAAAAGCAGGAACAAACGGTGATGACCGCATGGGTGAGTCTGAGCGAACGCCAAAATTAATGTTGTCCATCAGCGACAAGCGCGCGACGGTGTCGGGCATACGCACACGGACATTGGGTTGCTCAGCACGGACCACGAGAAGATCGGTGTTCGCGTTGCCGACCGTTGCGAGCTCATCGCGACGATCGCCGTCGACGTCGCCGAGGGCGGGGGAGTTCATGATTCCAGAGCCGACGAGTGGCAGGAGGTTGAGGGCGCCGTAGGGGATGGGCCAGCCAGTGTGAAAGGGCCCTCCGGCGTGACGCATCCCGTCGCCGTGGACCACGAAAATGGGCGACATCGCGCGGTTAGAGCCCACGATGCGCTCGTTGCTAACAACCACCAAATCGGGGATCTCATCGTTGTCTAAGCGACCCACTCCCACGGACCCAAACACACGGTTGTACTCAGACCCCGGCTCAAGCGTGTAGTGAATGTCCACTGGAAATCCAGGGTGATTCGCAGCAGTAAGCGTGTCCAATGCGTAGAGCTTGCCGTCAAACGCGCCGAAGATAATCTCGGGGCGCCCGTTGCGATCAAGGTCTGCCAAGACTGCGGCTCCCGCAATACCACGGTCTAAAATACGCGACTCGGCTGTGTCCTCTGAGGGCACATTGTCCAGGTACCGCGGAAACCCATGCCCATACGGGGTCCCATCGTGATTGAACACGTACACCGTGCCGGGATAACTTAAAACAACTACCTCGAGCTGCGGCTCATCGTCGATGTTTGCGATGGCCGGAGAGGCCAAGACAAACTCGCGAAGGTTGCTGGGGTTAAGACGTCCTGGGGTGGCAGCGCGATAGCCAACGCCGTTGCGATAGTCCACCACACGCCCGCCGACCATTTGCGCGCCGTCAAAACCGCGCATTTGATTTAAGCGCACGGGCCATCCGGGAAGCTCGGTCGCATCGGCGCGAAACGCGTGCACCACGCCGTCTGCCGAGGCCAGAATGATCTCACCACGACCGTCGCCGTTGAGGTCTGCGATCTTGGGTGGGCTCTCACCGCTGCTGCGCAAATCCAGTGGAAATCCAGGTAGAAGTGTCGGATCTCGATGCACATAGAGCACCTTGCGAAACTCTCCCGGGACATCTCCAATGGCGCCGCCGTAGTGCGCCGTAGCACGCACGCGCACGGTCAGCGTGTAGCGGTTCTCAACCTCGCCGGGGTTCATGATGTTCATGCGTGAGACATCGATGGTGGCGAGGGTTCCGTCGATGGGGGCGGCGACGTTGGTGCCACGCATGGCCGGCTGCCACGATGCCTCGGTGGGCTCAATCCCTGCGGCATACTCGACGGTGTAGTCAAAGCTCGGCGCACGACGCGCTGCAATTCGTCCCTCAATCCGAAGCATGGGGGTCTGATCGGGGTACACCACAGTGAACCATCGCGGAGAACTAATATCCACTTCGGGTGGTATTCTTCCGTCACGCACCGCTTCAAGAATGCTCCGCGCGTTGGGTCGTCCATAGCCAAACCGCTGATCCCACCCGGGCAACGACGGATACAACTGCCGATTAAACATCGGGTGAGTCGGCTGCGACTCTGGGATATTAATGTCGTTCACCGTGGTGATAAACAGCTGCCTGGACTCTTCTGCGCTCAACGCCGGAGTGAGGTTGCGCTGCATCGCGTACGAGTACAACAATCCCGCGATCCCTGAAGAATTGCCCACCGCTTCAGACGAGCACGAATCCCCCGCCACCGAGAGCATCAGCTGTCCGCCATAGTTGGTGCAGTTGTTAAACGACAAAAACGTAGTTGAGCGATCCAGATCTCGGTTGCCTCGCACCGCGTGCACATAGAGCACGTGGTTGTTGGTCCCGGGCATGTTGTGGTGTCGGCTGTTTTCGTCTGCCGCGCTCGCGACCACCAAGCGTCCACGGTTGTACGCGTAGTCAATGGCGTCCATCGCGAAGATCGAGTTGTTGAGTGCTCCAAGGGCTTCTTGAATAACGTGCACGCGACGTGACGCACCGTAGTCAAGATCCGTTGAATAAATCACAGCCTTCGCGAAGTCATTCACGTCGGTGGTAAACGAATCACCCACGCGCATGGGGACGTACTGACACTGCGGACACCCGCCCACGCCACCAAGGCCATCGTTTGCAGGAGCAGTGCTGTCGTTGGCCTCGCCCGTACCGTGCCCATAGCGCGTGTCGTCGTAGGGGTCGTTGTCGTCTTTGAAAAAATCCCAGCCCGAGATGTCGTCGAGATAACCGTTGTTGTCGTCGTCTGTTCCGTTTGAAAACACCCGGATCAAATCGCCGGCGTCGAAGACCCCGTTGCGGTTGGGATCGTTGGGCATTCCCATCGCGTCACGGCAGGCGCGCATGGGGTGCGGAAGCGTGACTCCGCAAGAGATTCGCTGGTCGTTGGCGTAGTCTCGAACGTCTACACGCCCGTTGCCGTCTGCATCATAAACCATGGACTCAGTGCCATTGGCGAGCTGTGGCCGTGGCGTCTCGCCGAGGTTAAGTGCTGCTTGAAACTGCACGCCAGCGTCGTCCCACTTGATCCCCGAGTCGAGCACCGCGATGAGCACCTGTGGTACCCCGAGCGTCAATCCCCAAGCGCGGTCTGTGTTATTGCCCGCACCAATCGCGATCTCTTCGGCGCGAAACCCTGCCAACATCTGGTTGCGCAGCGGCACGAAAGACCAGTGTTGATACGACTCACGGTAGTCGGGATCGTTGGGCCACTGCATGGGATCCGCGGCTTGCTCGCGCGTGATATTTTCAGGAAAAGGCCACGCATTGGCCGTGACAGGAATCGCCACAAACATCGCCGCTGTGAGGGCTGCGTTGAAGACCCGAGAAGAACTTCGCTTCGTCATTTCGGGGCAAACCATACCCCAGTTTGGTTTGTGTTCGCTGCTTTGAATGTTTGCGATATTGTCGCAGTTCGATCGTCTTGGTGGCGGGCTTGCTACCGTCTCGGGGCGCCCGCATCGCGGACAGGATCTGGCGGAGGCGGCGCGGTGAACCAATGGCGCGGGTCTACAAGTTCAGGGACGTCGGGCCCAAACGTCAGCGGTGTCGGAGCGCCATACTCGCGATCAATACGGTTGCGCAGCCGAGCCTCGCGAGAGTACCAAATGCGCTTAAACTCATCGGCCGTACAGCTAGCGAGCTCTGTTGAGCCCGCAGGCGCCCCCCACCGGAGCTCAACGCAGTGGTAGGGATCGAAGCTGAGAGCATACAAACGATCCAATATTGTCTCGAAAGAGAGCGAAATCACTGTCGCATTGCTCGCAGTGTATCGGTACTGACACTCGGGCTTCGCCACTTCTTCGCGCCACGCAGTGCGGACCGCGTCGAGCAGCGTGGGGTTGCGCCTGAGTGTGCGCTCGACGGTACGATGCAGCTCGCGAAACGAGGCCTTCAGCCGCGCATCACGTGAGGGGGTTGAGTAGGTCTCCCAGTCGCCGTCGGTGCCATAGATGTTGGACGGAAGCTCCGCCGGGTGACCGCGTGACTGAAGTCCCGCCGCGAGGGATAGGTTGACCGCGTCAACACGATCCGTGACATCCCCACAGAGCGCTGAGATTTGCGCACGCACCTCATGGACGGGGTCTTGAAGGGCCGCAGGGTCCGCAAGCTGCGAGCGAATCCACTCGGCATATTGCACTTGCTCGCCCTCTACAATGAAAGCCGAGCGGTTGTATTGTGCGGCCGCATCCCAGCCGGGGCAGTCTGCGTTGCGCGCGACGGTGACTTGGTTGCCCACCAGCGTTGTGGGGC
>JANNCG010000630.1:0-4424 GCA_031386385.1 Myxococcales bacterium | reverse complement strand
TCATCGACCACGCCGCGCCTGAACACCAAGAGCCAACCAAAAACAGTGACATCGCGACGTGGTCGATGAACATCCTGATCCTTGCGCGGGGTGTTCAGGGGATCGGTGCGGGAGGAATGGCCACGGTCGCACTGACCATCGTAGGGGATCTGTATCCCGCAGAACAACGTGCAAAAGTGCAGGGATTATTCTCTGCTGTGTGGGGTCTTGCAGGCGCCATTGGGCCCGTTTTAGGCGGACTCATCGTGGATTATCTGTCCTGGCGATGGGTTTTTTATCTCAACGTTCCGTTTGGGGTCATTGCGGTCACGATGGTGGGTACGTTTCTCAAAGAGACCCTTGAGCGTAAGGCTCGTCCAGTGATTGATTGGGCCGGAGCGGCTCTTCTCACCTGCGCGATTATCACTTTGCAGATCGGGGCGGACTCAAAAATTGCGGCGCTTGGTCACTGGCCGATGCTTTTATCCGCGGTATTTGCGATCGCTTTTATCCAGGTCGAGAGGCGCACAAAAGAGCCGATTTTACCGCTGAGTTTGTTCGCCAATCGGACCATCGCCGTCGCTGTTGCCGTCACCTCGGTGTCAGGCGTGATCATGACAATTGTCGCAAACTATGTTCCGTTATTTGTGCAAGGTGCACAGGGGATGAGCTCGCGCTCGACGGGTCTTGCACTGACGCCATTTGCGCTCGGCTGGCCTATCGGCGCATTTGGGATGGGCATGAGGCTGAAGCAAATCGGCTATCGACGCGCGGGAATCCTGGGATTCTCGACGATATTAGTTGGCTCTCTCGTGCTCAGCTTCGTGAGCCTGCACTCGCCGCTGTGGTTGATCGCGATCGGCACGGGCCTCACCGGGATCGGGATGGGCATGCAAAGTAGCCCGCTCATTATCGCCGTACAATCATTGGTCCCGTGGGAGCAACGTGGGGCAGCCACTGCCGCATTTAACTTTTCTAGAAATCTTGGCGGAACACTCGGCGCAGTACTCGCTGGCGCCATCGCCACCACCGTCATTCGTCGCGCGGGCGTCAGTACAGAGACAATCGACGCAGCCCTTCGACCCAATGCTGCCATCGCGGACCTCCACGTCCGAATGACGCTCGCGACCGCAACCCGGCTCGTATTGGCATCAAGCGTCCTGCTCTCTGCGATGGGTCTCGGAGGCATCTTTGTCATGCCCGAGTCACCCATCTTCGGCATTGATCGCGCGAAACAGAATTAGAATCTTAGATTCGGCGCAAAGATATTGACCAACTGTGAGGGGTTGCGGGCAGTCTGGCGTCGAAACGCCTCATCACACTCAGCGATGTTTGCGATCCCTTCATCGTCACCCTTGTACAGCCCGAGCAATCGCTTGATCGAATTGGTGTGCGCTCCCGCATTGCAAGATTCATACAGCTCCTGGCTCCGTCGAAGCTCTGAGAAAGCCCGCTTTTCATCGGCCCGAATCGAAGCAACGCAACCGTGGATCGCCGCTGCGTGAGCGCGAGCAAACGCCATCCCCTCGCCTTCGAGTGAGTTCGCCGTGGCGGTAGCTTCTTTGAGCAGCGCAAGTTTCTCAGGCTCGCTTCGCGTTTCTTGTGCCGCGTTGACCAGCGAACAACCTAACAGATGGCGCGACTGCATCCGAAATATCTGCGCAAAATGCATGCCAGATCGCTCAAGAGCAGACCAACGTGAGCGAACCCACTTGAGAGCTTTTGTGCCGTCCCCTTCGTAATTGGCGATCCAGCCGCGTGTGAGAAACTCATGGTAGTGGAGAAATAAAAACCGATCGTAGGACACCGAGCGCATCGCGTCATCAACGCCGCGTGACGCCTCGGAAGGATCGTTTGCAACGAGTTTTTCGTACATCCAATAGCGGGCGAGATGTCGACGTTGACCACCCACAAATCCTCGGGCTTCTGACTCGCGAGCAACACGGTCGGCAGCGCGGATTCCGTCTGCGAGATTGCCCATCGCGATGCTGCTTTCCATCATAAATGTGTCGGCGGTATCAAGCTCCCAATAGGCGTTTGGAACACGCCGCAGCAGCTCGCCAGCACGCTCCATTCGCTTGTAGCAAGGCTGCCACCGGGCGAGACAAAGATCGACAAATCCATAGCCGATTCCTACGCAGGCTCGCAGATAGGGATCTCGATGTCGCTCAGAGATCGCCTCCGCTTGTCGCAGAAGCTCAAGCGCTCGCTTTTCGCCCTTGTCGTTCACCACCGCGACGGTCGTTGAGTAGCGCATCAATGCCATCCCAGCGCGCACAGGCTCGCCTGCGCTCAGCGACAGCTTCATAAACTGCGAGAGAAAATAGGTCGACGAGACTGAGTCAGAGAACGCCAGCGCGAGACCAGCGTTTTGTGCCAAATCGATTCGCTGCAACGTCTGTGGCGGAATCAACGCTGCGTCACGCTCTTTCACGGAGCTCCCCCGAAGCCATAGCCACGCGCGATCCTTCAAAATCGACGCGGTCGCGGCGACAGATCCGGATGGGACGCTCAATCCGACGTCTTTTGAGACCTCTCGAAGCAACGCTAGCCCCTCGTCGTGACGGCCCTCAACGAGCAGGTGAAACATCGCTCGACCTCGGTAATCCACGCTGTTAGCAGGGTCGAGTTCTGCTGCGCGGCGATAAGAAGTCGCGGCTTCACCGTTGCGACCCGCTGCGGAGTACGCAAATGCAAGCTTAGGCATCAACATGTTCTCTAGGGATTCGCCTGATGCACTCCATGCAATAGCACTTGTGTACCAGCGCGCCGCTGCTTCGAACGCAAACGCACTCTCTGCCACTTCAGCAGCATCAAGCGCAGCAAGTGACGCCTCTGCCATGGCTCCGGAGCCGGCAAGATGTGTCGCGAACAACGCTGAGTTCACCACTGAGCGTCGCCGCATCGAGTCGACTATGGATCGGTGATGGGCAACGATCGTGTCGGTTGTGAGCGATGCAATCACCGTTTCACGAATCCGATCGTGGTAGAGCATCACTTGTTCGCTGTCTTTGCCGCCAACAAAGCGGACAAAATTCGACGCACGCAACAAGCGCAGGACGCCGTAGGCCTCAGGTCCCTGTCCCGAAGCGTCCATCAACAACCCCTGCGCAACCGGAACCCCAATGATCGACAGCAGCTCGATCATGGATTGTGCGCTCTTGGGGATCGCAGCGACACGAGAACGCACAACGGTCGAAAGTGATACTCCAGACGTAAAGAGCGCCTCGGGGTTGTCTTTGTTTGCACGAATGTGCCGAACGAGCTCTCCTAAGAAAAACGGATTGCCCTCGCACTCTTTCGCGATTCGACGCGCGTGCTCAATGTTCTCCGGTGTCCGACGTCCGAGCAGAGAAGCCGCCAAAGCCTCGGCTTGATCCGCTCCGATGGGCTCGAGATTGAGCACGCGTCGATCCACGGTGGCGCTGCCTGCGCTCCGCTCGAAGGGTGAGACCTTTTGAGTGCTGTCTCCTCGAAAAGTTGAGAGCAACAACAGCCCAGGAGCCTCCGGTGCGCCAAGCAAATCTCGCAGCAAACCCGCGCTATCTTCGTCACCCCACTGCAGATCATCGACCACCAAGACAACCATGCGCTGCGAGGCGATCCGGCGAAAGAGCTCCGTCAGTGCCTCAACAGCAAGCCGACGGTCCTCGCGTACAGCCTCTGGACCCAGCCTCGCATCACCGAGCGGAGACTTAATGGCTGGCTGCACGCCTGTTCGCATCGGCAACACCGGAAACACTCTCGCTAACACGTCCATTCGCGGAGGTAGAATGCGAGCGAGTGACTCTCCCGGCAGGTCCCGAAGATACGCACTCAACGCGTCGATCAAGTTGTCCACGGCTTTGAAGGGGACAGCTTTGCGCTCTTCACAGCGACCAGAAAACACCAGCGCCTCACGGTCGCGTTTGCAACGCTCAACAAAATGCCCCACCAATGCGCTCTTGCCGATTCCCGATGGGCCGTAGAGTTCACACACAACCGGATGCCCCGGAGCCACTGCGGTCAGCGCGTCGCTCAAGTTCGCGAGATGAGCCTCGCGTCCAATCAACAACTCACCAGCTGTCTGTCCAGCGGACAGCGTGATGGGGGCTCCTGCCCCAACGATTCGCGCAATGTCGGCACCGCTGGGTCGACGTTGTGGGTCACGCTCCAAGAGGGACATCACTAGCGCTTCAAGATCTTGCGGAAGATCGTTGGCAAAACGCGACGGGGGCGGAGCCTCGTTGTACTGTCGGTCTGCAATCACTTCAGCCACAGTCCCGTGAAACGGTCGTCGCCCAACGAGGGCTTCATAGAGCATCGTTCCGACAGCGTACCAATCGCTTGCAGGACCCACGTCGTCGCCGATGCTCTGCTCGGGAGACATATACTCGGGTGTCCCTACGATGGCAGTCGCGGTCTCAACGCCGCTTTTTTTAGTCCCATCATCGAGCCGATGATGG
>JANNCG010000619.1:0-8123 GCA_031386385.1 Myxococcales bacterium | reverse complement strand
CGCGCGGACTGACACGATTATTCGACAAGCTAGCGAAGCTCAGCGACCTTCTTGCCAAAGATTTTTTCAATCCTTGACAGGAGCGGTTCTCCGGGATCCACACGAAGCTCCTGCGGAAGTTGAATCGTGACGTGCGTGCCTTCGCTCAAGGTGAGGATCGCGTTCACGGGACATTTTCCTAGGTTTTCTACGAGAGCGAGCCGAAGCGCTGTGAGCTTAGTGTCTGTCGCCAGGGACGCGTCAATCTTGAGTTGAACCATCCGTGCGCGATTTTTTAACGCGTCACTCATCAGAGACGCTTCGATGAAGGACAGCTTGCGCTCGGCCTGCGCTTCGTCTTGATCCTCGGCGATGTCGCCGTTCTCGTCTCGACGTACTTCAATCTGTACTTTGGCCTTCACGACCAAGACCTCGCCTGGCTTAAAAAGCACCTGATCGAGCGTCTGCTTGGCGTCAAGCTTGAGGGCGGTCGTAAGGTCGGCAAATGTGCGCGCTCGAACCACCACCTCGGTCCTCCCTGTTCGATCTTCGAGCATAAAAAACGCCATCCGACCGCCAGTCTTGAGTGGTCGCTCGCGGTACTCTTCAACGACCCCAGCGACGGTGACCTCTTCGTTAAAGTTTTTCGTCGCGACGTCGGTGAGCGTTGAGTTTGTGACCCGTTTTAGCTCTTCAGTATACCGGTCCATGGGGTGGCCGGAGAGATAAAATCCAAGGCACCCGCGCTCACGAGTAAGCTGCTCGGTGCTGTCCCACATTTCTTCTATTTTTAGCTCGGGATAGCCCACGCTCGGCGCGATGATCTCGGTCACGGCGAAGAGCCCGATTTGTCCTGACGAGCGCTCTTTGGCCGCGTTTTTGCCGCGCTCAATCGCCGCGTCGATGATCTTAAACGCCTGCGCCCGACTTGCGCCCACGCGCTCAAGCGACTGATCAAATGCCCCCGACTGAACCAGGCTCTCGACCACAGCCTTGTTGACTCGGCGCATGTCCGCCCGGGTGCAGAAGTCAAAGATGTCTTGAAACGGTCCGCTCTGCCGAGCCTCGACGATGGCGTCCACGGCGGACTCACCCACGCCCTTGATTCCGGCGAGGCCAATGCGAATCCTCGGGCGCCACACGTCGCGCTCTGCCCGAAGCTTTGCCTTTTTGACGGGCGACGGCTTTGAGTCATAAATGACTGTAAATTGTCTATCCGATTCGTTTACATCCGGCGGCAACACCGGAATTCCGAGCGCACGCGCCTCGGCGATAGTCCCCACGATCTTCTCGATCTTGCCCAGGTCGCTGGTAAGCGTTCCGCAGCAGAACTCTGCTGGAAAGTGGGTCTTCAAGAACGCTGTTTGATACGTAATCAGCGCATACGCGGCGCTGTGCGACTTGTTAAATCCGTACCCTGCGAAGTACTCGAGCAAGTCAAAGATGCGGGTTGAAGTGCCCTCATCGTAGCCATTGTTTTTCGCACCCTCGACGAAGACCGCTTTTTGCTTCGCCATCTCCTCGGCTTTTTTCTTGCCCATCGCGCGACGCAACATGTCCGCGCCGCCGAGTGAATAGCCGCCCATTTTGCGGGCGATCATCATCACCTGCTCCTGGTACGTGATCACGCCGTAAGTGTCCTGCAAGATGTCTTGAAGGTCGGGGTGTGGATACTCAGTCTTCGCGCGACCGTTAGCTCGCGCGACGAAGTCGTCTACCATTCCGGTACCAAGGGGGCCCGGTCGATACAACGCCACAGCGGCGACAATGTCTTCAAAACGCTTCGGCTTGAGTTCTTTGAACAGCTTCTGCATCCCCGTGGATTCAAGCTGAAACACACCTGTGGTCTCTCCCGACTGCAACAGCTCGTAGGTCTCTTCGATCTGCTTTTTTAGGCTCGGATTGTTCTCAACATCTTTGGCGTCCACGGGGATGGTGCTGTGGTCAAACACCTCTCCGCGCGCCCGCAAATCGGGTCGCTTGTTGATCAGACTTACCGCGATGTCCAACACCGTCAGCGTGGTGAGACCCAAGAAGTCAAACTTGACTAACCCCGCGTACTCAACTTCATCCTTGGCGTACTGTGTCACCAAATCGCCAGACGGACTCTTGAACACCGGAACCGTCTCCCAGAGTGGCCCCTCGGAGATCACGATTCCTGCTGCGTGCATGCCCGCGTGGCGGTTCATGTTCTCGATCTTTTGAGCGAGATCCAGCAGCTCTTTGACACTCCCGCCCTCTTCGTACATCGCTTTGAGCCGAGGCTCTTGCGCCATCGCCTCGACGATCGAGACGTTCTTACCCTGGACGGGCTCAGGGATAAGCTTCGAGACCGTGTCCACTTCGCTCAGTGGCATCCCGAGCGAGCGGCCCACGTCGCGCACCACGCTCTTGCTCTTTAGCAGCTGAAAAGTCGCGATCTGGCCCACAGACGTCGCGCCATATTTGTTGCGGACGTACTCGATGGATTTTTCGCGTTTGAGCATGCAAAAATCCACGTCAAAGTCCGGCATCGAGACGCGCTCAGGGTTGAGAAATCGCTCGAACAGCAAGTTGTAAGGGATGGGATCAAGATCGGTGATTCCGAGGGCGTAAGCGACAATCGAGCCCGCGCCGGATCCACGCCCAGGACCTACAGGGATCCCGTTCTCTTTGGACCAGTTGATAAAGTCCTGAACGATCAAAAAGTACCCAGGAAACCCCATCCCCGTGATAACGCCCACCTCGGTCTCAAGCCGCTCACGGTACACGGTCTCATTGATTTTTTTGCCGATCCGCCGAAAGAGCGCGAACCGTTTCTCAAGCCCATCTCGCGAGAGCGTCGCAAAGTACGCATCGGGATTTTCGACGACGTTTCCGGCATCGTCCCGAAACTTCGGCAGCATGGGCTTATGCGTTGGATCGACCGCTTCGATTCGCTCAAGCACGGCCATCGTGTTTTTCACCGCCTCAGGGATGGCTGAAAACCGCTCAAGCATCTCTTGCTCGCTTTTGAGAAACATCTCATTGGAGCCATGGTCCGTGCGGTTGTAGTCATCAAGTGTCACGCCTCCAGCAATGCACGCGAGCAGGCGGGTGGCGATGGAGTCCTCGCGGCGGAGGTAGTGGCAATCGTTTGTGGCAACAACCGGAAGCGCGAGATCTTTTGCTGCCTTCAGCAGAATCTCGTTCACAATGGGCTGCTCGTACAACCCATGCTCTTGAAGCTCGACAAACAAGCTATTGGGCTCAACCACGCTCTTGAGCCGGGCGAGAAGTTCGGCCCCAGCTTTCGGCGAGTACTGCAGAACAGCTTGTGGAATCAGTCCGCCCAAACACCCGGACAACACAATCAATCCCTCACGTCGTTGCTCGAGATCCTCTAGCGTGACGCGCGGCTCAAGATGGGCGGCAGTGTCGATCCACGCTTTTGAATTGAGCGCGATAAGATTTTTGTAGCCCACTTGGTTGCGAGCGATCACGACCATGTGATGAGCTGGCGTCCGATCGACACCTTTGCCATCGACCTTGCGGTCAGCCCCGGGAAAAGTGAACCCTAGCTCACAGCCCAGAATGGGCTTGATTCCTGCGGATTTTGCCTTTTTGTAAAAGTCGATCGCCCCGTGCATGTTGTTGTGATCCGTCAGCGCTACGGCCTTCATTCCAAGCTCGGCAACACGGTTTACGAGCTCTTGGACACGGATCGCCCCGTCCAACATGGAGTACTGCGAGTGGACATGGAGGTGCGCGAATTCAGCCATAGGTTTCAACGCACTACCATGACCTAAGCAGAGCTCCATGAAACCGGCTGCGATTTCTAAACCCGCGTCTCGCTCAATCGCTGAAGAGTGATACAACGCGCCCTCGCTTCAGTCGTCGGATCGAAGGTACTGATGGCTGGGCGGACCGGACCATTGAACTATTTTGAGCAGCGAAGTGACCTTAGTCCCCACGCCAACCAAGACAAAATGGGCGTGCGGCCTTCGGCTCTGGCGGCTCATTCTGTCGCTGAAGGGGCTAAGACGACCTCACGGTCTGGGGCTGTCGCACGATAATCTGGCGCGATTTAATCCCTAATGAGCGTCGCGATCAAGAATCGACACAATTTCTGAAATGGTTGAGAAAATGAGCGCCGAATGGTAGTGCTGATTGGTACGTGTGCCGGAGCGCACGTTCATCAACAAGACCTCATTCTTTTTCAGACACCCAACGGAGCAACGATCAATGATTTTGTCCAAGCGCAATATCGCTTTCTTTTCCGGCTCACTGCTCGCACTCGCAAGCTGCGCCAGCCCAGTGATGACGCCCGACGTACCAACAGCGGACGTCCCCACGGTCAACTCAGAGGCCGGGACCGTTGACGTTCCGACGGCGCCAGAAGGTGGTGCAGACCGCACGCTGACCTACGTCATTAGCAACCTCACTGTGGATGAGACCCCAGCGGACTCAAACAGCCCACAAGCTGGCTACAACCTCGACGGGATCTTCACCGCAGATGACGGATCAACCCCTTTGTCCTGTGGCAAGCCAGATCAACCTTCAGACGTTGACCGTGACCAAAACGCACCCGCCGCTTCGTTGGGCATGAACGGCCGTGCACCCGCCGCGAACCCCGGCTGCATGCCAGGGATGGGCTGCCGTGGTGGTGTCGACAACCAGCTGCCAAACATCTTGGACGCACTCGGCACCGCGCTCACGATGCAGTTTCCAGAGGGCATTCGCCCAGTGCTTCGCCAGCAAGTTCAGAGCAGCTCGCTCGCACTTGTGATTCGAATCACAGGCGTCAACGACCTGATGAACGACGACAGCGTGCAGGTCAAAGTGTACAACGCGTTTCCAACCTTCACGACCGGCTGCAACATGGTCTCGGCTGATCGCGAGTACGCCCTGGCCACCGCCAGCGTGATGGGTGGCAACATTGAGACACCAGTTATCCCGGCGTTCAACGCACGTATCGTGGCAGGCCGCGTGATCGTCGCAATGCCAGGAATGTTTCCGCTTCCCCTCCCAGAGATCATGGGACAGCGCATCAACCTGAGCCTCTCCAATGCTCAACTCCGTATCAACATCACCGAAGCTGCAGGCAGCCGCGGCAACCTCGGTGGTATGTTTAACGCATCACAGTTGATTGACGTGATTCGCACCGCCGCCCCAACCTTTGTGATGCAGGCAGAAGGCATCATCGGCGGCTTCGTGGACATCCAAGAGCCAGTCCCAACCGAAGCCACCATGATGAGCGGAACCTGCGTGAACCGCATGGTGATGCCAACCCGCTTCGGCAACATCGGCGTCGGCCTGCGTTTTGACACCGTTCGAGCAACCCTCGCGGCAATGCCCGTGGCGGCACGTCCGGCCGGCGCTTGTGGTGGCACTGCACCAACAGACGGTGGCAACCCTCGACCAGACGTCCCGGGCAACGGTTAATCACCCCTCCATGGTTGTCAGTGATCTTCAGTCCTTCGTCGCTCATCCCGACACATTGATCGAAGACATCGCGCTGACAATCACTTCAGAGTTGTTTCGGCGCTCTGCCGAAGAGTCGCAGAAGGTCCACCAGACCCTCGGCGGTTTGGTTGACGGACTTGGCGAAAGACTCGCACGCTGCAAAGATCAGCGCGGCGCGGTGGGCGTTTTTACGCACCATGTCTATTCGTCGCTTGGTTTTTCAGGCGAGACCGAGCAGTACTACGACCCTCGAAACAGCGATCTACTCTCAGTCCTTGATCGCCGCAAAGGGATCCCTATTTCGATGGCCGTGGTACTCATGGCGCTGGGCAGGCGGGTGGGGCTCAACGTGGAGGGGGTGGCTTTTCCTGGGCATTTTCTCGCGCGAATTGGCGGTCCAGAGGGCATCTTCGTCGACCCATTTACCCGCGGCATGATGATGGACCAGCCATCACTTGAGCGATTGCTGCGCAAGCAACTTGGACCCTCGGCGGTGCTTCAGTCGCAGCACTTTGAGATCGCCACGCACTCAGCGATTGCGCAGCGAATGCTCGGAAATTTGTACGCGATCTACAACGCCCGTCGCGAGCACTCGTTTGCGCTCATCGTGGCGGATCGCTTATTTTCGCTGAACAATCGTGTCGAGCACCAGCGTGATCGCGGGGTTCACGCAATGTCGATGGGGGCCGCGTTAGGCGGGCGCGAGGACTTGGAGGCCTACCTTCGGGAGCGCCCTAGCGCCGACGATCGAGGGAAGATCGAAGCGCTTCTTTCGTCGAGTAGAGCGAAAGCGACCCAGTCAAACTGAGCCTCGCTGAAAGCTCTCGCGATGCATAGTTGGCGCTGCAAATTTGCTACTCTGTGTCAGTTTCGTCACCTGAGCTTGGTGCTCTCGATCACTGGCGTGTGCAGAGACGCCAACGCACAAGAATCCTCCGCCACTGTGCGAGGGACTCGCGCGGGTGACGCTGAACAAAGCCCAGCGGCGGTGACCTCCATTGATATGACGCGCTCTGGCCGGACGGCAGCCTCGTTGGGTCCGCTGTTGGACGAAGCCCCTGGGCTTCAAGTTCGCAGTACCGGCGATGCGTTGTCTCCGACGTACGTCACGCTTCGAGGCTCGTCCACAGCGCAGGTCACCGTTGCCATCGACGGGATGGTGCTAAACGACGCATTTACCCCCAGCGTAGATCTGTCCTCGCTCGCCCCGGCGATGTTTGCCCGCGCCGATGTCTATCGCGGCACCGCACCTTTGCGACTTGGCCTTCAAGGTCTTGCGGGGACGATTGAGCTTCACACCAGGGACGTCGATCGCCGAGCGCCTGCATGGATATCACTCTCGGGCGGGTCGTTTTGGCAACGTAGAATGTCAGCGTACGTAGCGGCTCGCGCGGGTTCTCTCCAAGCGCTCACCACGGTCTCTTACCGGGGTTCCAACGGCGATTTTCTCTTCTTTGACGACCACGCGACACCTTCACAACCGGCGGACGACCAACGAAACCAAGTGCGGCAAAACGCGTCCAGCAATGGGCTGAATGTGCTGTTTCGTGGTTGTGCCTCGGTGCTCTGTCTTTGGGCCATTGGTGATGCGCGACTGGGCGGACTCCCGGGTCCTGGATCACTTCAGTTTCGTGAGACCTATCTGACGCAGGGACGGCTGCTGAGTCGTTTGGCGGCGCGCGTCGCTCGGCAGTGGGGCACGATCGAATTATATGGCTCGACGCAGTGGAGGCGAGACGTGTTTGGCGATCCGCTCTCTGAGGTGTCCGCTGTAGGAGCGCAAACGCAAGGTAGAGTGAACGAAGCGGGCCTCTCGCTTTCGGCGCGAGAGGCCGCGCTAAGCTTCGCCGCGACGACGCGCGTGAGGCAAGAGTCTTTTTTTTCGGGCGAGCAGTCACGACCACGAATCAGCGCTCTTGGTGGGGCCGAGCTCTCGATGAAATGGCGTACGTTAGAGCTTCAATCGGGTCTAGGGGTTGAAGTGCTCGCTCACGGCGCGGACTCGGTCACTCCCCTGCCCACGCTGGTCCTCGGATCGCCTCGCCTGGGAATTCGCTGGCATCCTACGCGCTGGCTCGCCCTTCGCGGCACACTCTCTCAGCTCGAGCGCGCCCCAACGCTCATTGAGCTCTTCGGGATCGGAGAGTTCATTCGGCCCAACTCAGCGCTCAAGCCAGAGTCGAGCACCAGTGTCGATCTGGGTGCTGTCCTTGAGCCCCAGTTAGACCGAGTGCAGCTTCGATTTGAGCTCACCGGCTACGCACGGCGCGCAACCCAGCTGATCGCTTTGAGCCGAACCAGCGCTCTGGCGCTCAAGGCTCTCAACCTTCGTGACGCGACGATTTTAGGGGTTGAATCACAGCTTCGAGTGCAGCTCTTTGGACACGCGCGGCTCACCGCGAGCTATGCTTATACGTACGCAGTCACCAACGCGTCTGTGGTGAGCGGGGGCGGGAGGGTTCCGAACATACCTGAGCATGATTTGTACGTAAGGGTTGAGGGCAACTGGCGCTGGTTTCGCGTTGGGGCGAATGTGTCATGGATTGCGGGCGTCTTTTTCGACAGCGCGAATTTGTATGCAGCGCCGTCAAGAGCCCTCGCCGGGCTCAATATTGGATTTGTACCCCCAGTTGCGCAAAAGCTCACGATCGAGCTCTCTGCAAACAATTTGTTCGACCTACGCGAGTCCATCATTCGTGGAAATTCACAGGCAATCTCAG
>JANNCG010000573.1:0-7754 GCA_031386385.1 Myxococcales bacterium | reverse complement strand
GTCTCCTCGCGGTCGCATTTTCGCGGGATCTGCATCCATCTATCTCGGAGGGGTGACGGGGATCGCGGCGACGCCGGCGTCGGTGCTAGAAGGCGTCCAAGTCGACGATCGACTCGGACGGTCTGTTGCCGCCGGTGACGTCAACGGTGACGGATACAGTGACATTGTCGCCGGCGCAGACAACGCTTCACCGGGCGCTCGTATCGACGCTGGACAGGCGGTCGTATTCCACGGATCCCCGCAGGCGAGTGCTTCAACGCCCGCGATCGTTTTGGAAGGACGAGTGGTCGCCGGTCGATTCGGCGCCAGTGTGGCAAGCGCGAGAGATATCAACGGGGATGGGTTTGGCGACATCGTGGTTGGCGCGCCGCTGGCCCTCGGCGAGGGAGGGATTCGCGCGGGTTCAGCGAGCATTTTTCACGGGACTGCTGCGGGCATTGGATCAGTGGCAGAGAGGATCGTGGGCGGGATCTCCAATGACCAGTGGTTTGGCTTTGCGGTAGCGAGCGCAGGAGACATCAACGGCGACGGTTTCGGCGACGTCGTCGTCGGGGCGCCAATCGTGTTTCCGTTTGGTCCTAATCTACGCGGTAGTGTGAGCCTGTTTAACGGAAGCGCGATGGGGATCTCTCTCGCTCCAGCGCGCGTTTTCGACGGGCTTGCTGTCGGTGATCGCTTTGGGATTTCTGTCGCGAGCGCGGCGACTCGCTACACGGGCTTGCACGCATATCCGCTTTGAACGGTAAAATCGCAGCACAGCACGCTGCTGAACCGCAGAGCTACCGCCACGCAATCGACTGAAAACGAACCTCGGCTGAATCGACCGCGGGACCTGCAACGGGCGGCAACGCGGTGTCACGAACGAAGGGTCGGCCGTTGATGTTGAGGGTCACTCGTCCCGGACTGTACTCTGCCTGAAAACGATAGCCGCCTGCTTGCGGAGCGGGTGCCGCGCCAAAGTCATTCCACGTCGCGCCACCATCGACGACGAAGCGTGCGAGCCGCCCTGAGCTGCGCACAACGACCGCCTCCCAGTGCATCGCGTCTTGGTAGCCAATCAACACACCCGCCGATGGCGTGCCCGCAGCGGGGAGCTGAAATACGGTCTCAAAATGCGCAACGGGAGTCTTGACCCGCGCAATGGAGAACACCCCAGGGCTGTTGCCTATGAGCGTTGTTGAATCGACGTGCGTCCACTCTAAAAAAACTACGGCCATGGGCTCTTGATCGCTTGGCACGAAGGCTCTAAACGCCGCGTCATGGGACGCCGGGGCCCCAAGCGCAGCGCTAAATGCTGGTCCCACGGCATCTCCCCGATCGACCGCTCGTCGAAATGCGCGAAACGCAGGCTCAAGCCTCGCGCTGTCGACTGTGGCCAAATACCGCACGACCTCTTGCGAGACCGGCCTCGACGCAGCAACAGCGCCATCGATGACACTTGTGAAGGTGACACCGGGATCAACTTCTGCGAGCGCTGCGCGAGGCGTATCTTCTTGGCTCAACAACGGACGCACGCCAAGTCGGACACAGCGTCCGTCCCAGTCATGCCGCCCGAGGTATTCAGCCAACCCCTCTACATACCATGCGGGTTGTTGGTTCGCGGTGCGCGTTAAAAAATGAAACTGATGGGTCGCTTCGTGAAGCAGCAACACTCTTGAATAATATCGCGTAGGTTGAAAGTGCAAATATGCCGTGCGGGTCTGCGGCGAAAAAAAACCTCCCGCTTCGCCGACCGCAGCGAGCCCGTCGGCCGTTAGGCCCGCAGTGAATGCCGCACCATCGCGAAACACCTTGACCACCAAGGGGGGCGCGTTGCGGGGTTCGGCGCCGAAAAACGCAGTGAATGCTGGATATGCCGCTTCGAGCGTTCGTGCATAATCAACCGCGGTCTCCGCGCTGCCTTGCACGCGAACCTCGTCGTGTGGGCTGCGCGCAACGATGAGCCCGGCTTCAGCGACTTGCTCAATCATCCCGTCGAAGCAGTGCGATGGTTGGACCACGACCGCTGGAGCGTCTCCAGCGGGCTGATCGGACGTTGCGCCGTCAATGAGTGCATCGGCTGTCCCATCCGCTCCAACAAGCTGAGGCACGTCGCTGCCCGAGTCCATCGGAGTCGCGATTGGCGCTGGCGCGCACCCGGACACAACGAGGGTCGCCTCTATGACCGCGGCCGCACTTGTCAGTGCGAGCAAACGGCGAGTAGCGTGAGTGTTGCGCATGGGGCGATGGTACTACATCAAGCGCCGGCGCAGCCTTGGCACCGCAGCCAACACGTACCTTTAGCGTCGTCGAGCGACCACTCCGCGCCAGACAAGGGCGCCAAGCGTAAGCAAAAGCGCGACGGCGATGACTGCAATCAGCGGTCGGCTCTGAGGACGCGAGTGTTGCGTTCGCTCTGCAATGCGCAGCGAGAGTGTCAGTTGATGGCCCAGCGGCGCTCTTGTTTGACTCAGAATTTCTGCAGGCCCAGCGATCGCGAAGGCGTTGGTCATGTAGGCGCTTTGCACAGGGTGGTAGTGATTGATGAGCTGCAACGTGTGACGTCCAGCGCTGATCCCGCCTAAAGAACGGCCCGTCCAGCGAGCAGTCGCCTCGCCGGTGTTGAGTATGTCCACAGTAGGCGCCTCGAGCGTGAGCCCCTCGACGGCACGAGGGATCCCGTCCACTCGAAGCTCAAGCTGGCCGGCAAGCTGCTGTAGAGCGATGGCGTTTTCGCCACTTGATACCTGACCGTCGCCATTGACATCTAGCGCCCGGCTAAAACGCGACGCGACCTCTGTGCCTGGGCTCAGCGTGAGCTCAAGTCCGATGTGCTCGACGCGAACCTCGACGTACAAGGCCTGCCCGAGATGCGCTGGATGCGCATGGGCGTTGAGTGAAATGAGGAGCGTCGAACCCAGGATTCGCCGTACCACGCAAGCCCTTCGGACACAGCTTATGGCGGGTCTCAACGCGGAAACGCCACGCCATATTCATTGGTAAAATCGCGGTACATCGCGTGCGTATGATCCGTCCCGTTGCCGCCCATCGCCTGTGGAGAGTACTCCATAAAGAGCCTGGGGCCAGTGATCCGAAAGTATGCCGGGCTGCCAGCGGCGGTCGCACCTGCCCAGGCAAAATACGTGGTGTCGAGCTGAGCTTCAATCGCCGCCATCTGCAGCGATGCATCTTCGTCGTTCAGCATCCCAACCCGCGTGCGAATGAGCGTCAGCAACATCGCTCGTTGAGCTGGGGTCATCGCGCTGGCCGGTAGCCCTTCGGGCGCCACCATTCGTCCATCCTGACCCGGTCCCAAAACGAGATCGATAAAGGTTTGCCCGATAATTGCACGAGTGCGCTGAGTCGCGTCAAGCGCGTTGACCATCGCAAACGCAGCGTCAAGCTCGGCCCCCTGCGGGCGTGTCGTGACACCCTCAAACGCAAACGACGCGGGCTGGGCGCCGGTCAGACTCGGCGCGAGGGTGATATTTGAGCCCACAATCGTTGCGTTGATCGCGAGATGATGGCCGCCAAACTGCACACACCAGGGCTGCGTCACGGACGGAGTCCCTCGGATCGCGACATAGTACTCTGCTGCTCCGAACATGAGCCGCCCGCCGCCGCTAGAGACTCTGAGCGCTTCATCCGCTGCGACTGTCTGTCGGACCTGAAGATATCCTGCGGGGCTAAGAATCACGCTGAGCAAGTTCAACACCGCGGCCTGCTGCGCGGCGTTGAGATCCCCCCAGCGAGCGCCGGTTCGAGCAAAGATTCCTGTGGGAAAATTAGACCACCGAATCCGCTGCGCAGCGTCGTCGTAGGGATACGTCGCAGCCGTCCGTTGCGGCTCTGTGAGCATCGCCAAAAATGCTTCGGCGGCTGCAACTGCACGAGGTGTTGTGTCGCCTGCCGGTAGCTGGACGTCGCCTGACGTGGGTTGACTGTCAACCGGTACCGGTTGATTATCACTCGCCCCCACCACATCGACCGCAGGAGTGTTTGGCACGTCCATATCGCGGCCACCGTCGACGCTCGTTGCGGTCGAGCAGCTTGCAACCAGTAGAAACAAAGCGGCGTTAGGGGCCGATCTCAGCGCTTTCATGAAGGTGTTCATATAGGCTAACACTATGGCATTCAGGGGCACCGCAAGCAACCACCGAACGAATGAATTATGAGATAATTCATTGGTCATTCGTGATTGCCCGGTCACCGCATCCGAGCCACAGAGGGGCTCACCAGCGGCTCGATTTCGAGCAATGGCTGCAGTATCGACTCGGCTCCGAGCGACTTCTTTGATACCTCAGGCCAGTACCATGCAAAAAACAAACTCTATCTTTGTCCTCTCCCTCACTCTCGCGGTCGCAGCCTGCAACGGACCCGCAGCAGTCACTGACGTCCCCACCACAGGTGACACTTTCGTCGCTACGGATGCGCCGAGCAACGACGTGGTGGCGGCGGACATGCCGAATGCGACCGATGTGCCCTCAGCAACGGACGTCCCATCAACAACGGATGTGCCTAGCGCGCCAACGGATGTGCCTAGCGCGCCAACGGACGTCCCCACTGCGAATGATGTCCCCACGCCCAACGACACGCCCAATCCCGTGGATGTCCCGATGGCGCCACGCGCCACGGTGGTCGCTTGCGCAGGGCTCGTACCCAGCGCCACAGTGACCGCTCCGGGCTTCGCCTTCACGCCCATGATGACCAGCATCATGGCGGGACAAGTGGTCCGCTTTGACATGCCTGCATTTCATGACGCGGTGTCCAACGACATGCTCTTCGACGCCGATTTTAACATGCAAACGTGCGTGCGATTTAACACCGCAGGGACCTTCAACTTCTTCTGTCGCCCCCACGGCTTCACCGGCTCCATCGTCGTCCGCTGACCGACGGAATCAATTCCGTCCAAACGGAATCGAATCCGTTTTGAGCTCCGGTCCTGTGTGTCTTCGATCGCACTCGTGTCACGTCGACAACGTCCCTCGCACAGCAGCACGCCTCCTGCCTGGAGCGAGCCGTTATTGCACTGGCTGGAGCAGGATCACGCTGTCGTCATTGCCCATCCCCGCAGCCACTTGGCGTGTCCCTACGATGGCCGCCAGCGCGCCGTTTGGTGAGAGTGCTGCAGCCCAGAAGAAATCGCTTGCGCCACCAAGGTCAAAAATTCTTTTTCCGCCGACGCCAAATGTCATATCGAGCGCCCCGTCGCGCGTGAGCATTGCGATCATCCCGTCGGAGTTGGCGTCCGAGTCTCGTCCGCCACCGATGAGCAAAATGCGTTGATCGTTGAGCACGAGCAAGCCTCGCGCAGCGTCGCTAAAGCCGGCACGATCGATCCGAACCAGCCCGTTGTTGCCAAATGTCATGTCCCGTACGCCGACTGAGTTCACGCGAAACGAGAGCCAGTCAACGTTCTCCATTGCCGATGCGCGACCGTATCCAATGGACACCAAGTTGGTGCCCTGCAGCGCCGCTGCATAGGACTCTGTGGAGAGCGCAAGAATGACTGGGTTGTAGACGCCCATCGTGGCAAACCGGACATCGAGAACGCCGCGGTCCGTGAGCTTAAACAGCACCGGCCGAACGACACTCATCGGGTCTGTGTAATATCCAGCCACCACGACAGAACCGTCGCCAAGAATCGTCGCGTTTCGCGCGCTCGCGTCGCGGTTGTCTAGATCGAGTGAAAACAGTCCGTTTGTGCCGAAAGTCGCATCGCGAACACCGTCTACTGACAGCCGAACCGCCACCCAATCACTGTCGAGGGCGCCCATTCGTCGTTGCGTGCCCGTGAGCACGATTCGTCCATCGGGATACTGTGCGAGACCCCAAACGCTGTCGGCCACGTAGGCAGTCCCGTTGACTGCACCGTCGCTCAGATCAAGTCGCACAACGCCGTTGGTACCGAAGGTGTTGTCTAGGGTGCCGTTGGTGTTGAAGCGAACGAGCGCGATGTCGCGGTCACGAGCATCTGGACCACCGAGATGCTCAACGGTGGAGGAGATCACAATTTTGCCCGAAGGCTGCACCACGATCCCGCGAGCGACTTCGCCATTGGTTCCGACCGCAACGTTGTGTGAGACAAAGCCGTTCATACCGAAGGTCAAGTCGAGCGCTCCGGCGGCGGTAAACTTGGCGAGCAGCACGCGAAAATCAGCAGTCGCTGCGGTGTCCTCGGTGATGTATCCCGTTGCATAAAAGCTGCCATTGGGAGCGAACGCGACACCCAATAACCGATCGGGCCCCATCGCCGAAAGGGCGATCACGCGCGCCTCTGCTGGCGGCAATGGAGCAACGTCTCGCGAGGCATCGGCGTTGGTCATGGGACCTGAGTCGCTCACCACATCGGTCGCGATGCTCGGCGGAACATCAAACGTGCGAACATCCAGTGAAGATCCGTCAACGGGGATCACCACACCGGTGTCCGACCCGCTGTCCGACCCTGCGTCGCCGACCGGTGGTGTGCCGCAGCCCATCGCGAGCAGCGAAATCAGAGAGCCAGCAAACCGAAAATTGAGTGTCGTCATGTGAGCCAAAACCAATCGTTGAGTAAATTGAAGAACGGCCTCAACCCAATGCTGAAAGCTTGCCTTTCAAGCGACAGAATCAAAACCAACTATGATGTTCATTATCACAATCATTTGATTTCGCAACCCCAATCGATCACGTCCGCACAATTTGGGTCATTTCGCCCCCCAATGACACCCGGGCCCAAATTTCGGTGACTCGCGGTCAGCGAGACGCTGATCGTTCGGGGGCTTGTGCTGCTCGGGCGAGCTCGCGCTCGGGAAGTCGCCACTCAATCCCAACAAAAAATTGGCGAAACCCTGCCGGTTGAATCCCCTGTGGCGCGCGGCTCGCGATGTACGTTTGGTCAGTCAAATTGCGGCCAGTTAGAGACACTGTGATCCCCTCGTTCGCCCACGTGTACGATGCCCGTGCGTCCACGGAGACGTATGCGGGCAGCGCACCAATCAATCCTTCTGGTGACGCAAACGAGGTGTTCTCTTGATCAACGTACTGACTCGCGATGTAGTTGGCGCTCACTTGTGCGAACAGCCCGCTACGATGCCTAAACCTTAGCTGCGCGCTCGCAATGTGTGGCGGGGCGTACGGCACACGGTTGCCACCAAATAGCCCACCCATGATCATCGCGATAGGCAAGTACGTATAGTTGATCGAGAGCGGAAGCTCTAAGCCCCGCACGCGCAGCAACGACGCGAGGTCCAACGTGGCGGTGCTCTCAATGCCCGCGTGACGACTGTGTCCGGTATTAAACTGTCCGCGTGAGATCGCGATGTTGGACTCACTTGGTGGAATAATCTGGTTCTCAAACTCGATTAAAAACGCTGCCACATCGGCGGTGAACCATCGATCCAAACGGAGGCGTCCACCGAGCTCGGTGTTCCACGAGAGCTCAGCGTCGAGCTGAAGGTTGAGTCCGGTGTTGGACACAGCGTCCTTGACCCTCGGCGGCGAATATCCTCGATGAAATCCCGCATAAATCGTCGTCGCACGCGACGGTTCGAGCGCCAATGCGAGCCCCGGAATCAACGCCATCGACAGCGCTTGTCCAACAATGTTCAGCTCCATTGGACCCGGAGTCGGCGCGCCAACTGGTGCCGGAGCGAAGAGAATCCTTCGATCACTCGCAAACGTCTCAAGCCGCACACCAGGGGTGATGTGCAGCTTGCCCCAAAACGAAAACCGATGCTGCGCCGCCGCCGCGACAGCGAACCCATTTCGGTGCTCTTGCTCTTGCGTCTCGCCGG
>JANNCG010000446.1:0-3652 GCA_031386385.1 Myxococcales bacterium | reverse complement strand
GAGTTTCTCTGGCAAGAGGGACACACCGCGCACGCGGACCACGATGACGCCCTCTTAGAGGTCCGCCGGATGCTGGATGTCTACGCAGACTTTGCCGAAAACGTCATGGCGATGCCCGTGATCCGAGGACGCAAGACCGACAGCGAGAAGTTTGCCGGTGCCGTCTCGTCGTATTGCATTGAAGCTATGATGCAAGACGGCAAAGCTCTCCAAGCAGGGACCAGTCACGATCTGGGACAAAACTTTGGACGCGCGTTTAACGTGAAGTTTCAGAGCAAAGAGAGCAAAGAAGAGTTTGTCTGGCAGACCTCATGGGGCGTCTCGACGCGCTTGGTTGGCGGGTTGATTATGACCCACTCAGACGACAACGGGCTGGTGCTTCCTCCGAAGTTGGCGCCCATTCACGTGGCGATTGTCCCGATCTATAAGAGCGACGCGGATAAGGGCAAAGTGATCGAGGCGTGCGAAAAAGTGAAGCGCGCGGCGGTCGATGCTGGGCTTGAGTGCGTGCTTGATGCGCGCGATGAGATGCGTCCGGGAGCGAAGCACTTTGAGTGGGAGCAGAAGGGGGTTCCGGTGCGGATTGAGATCGGGCCGCGGGATGTGGAGGGCAACAGTTGCGTGATCAAGCGTCGTGACCGCGATTCTAAAGAGAAGAGCTTTGTGTCCATCGATGGCGTGGGTGCTGTTTTGAGCGGTCTTATGACCGAGATTCAGGACTCGATGTTGGCGAAGGCCAAGGCCTTTCGTGACAGCCGAATGGTCCGCGCAGACACCTACGATCAGCTGAAGCAAGCGCTCGACGGCGACGGAAAAGTGGGCAATTTTGTGCTCGCTCACTGGGACGGGACCAAAGAGACCGAGGCCAAAGTGAAAGAAGAGACCAAGGCGACGATTCGCTGTATTCCCTTCGAGCACGATGGCGAGACGGGCAGCTGTGTGGTGTCTGGCAACCCCAGCGCGCAGCGTGTGATCTTCGCACGCGCGTACTAATTGAGCAGCGCGGGAGGGTTGGTGGTAACATTCAAGACTCAAATGGGTCTTCGAAGCTACGGTCGATTTTTGCTCGGTGCGGTCGCTGGACTGCTGGTCGCGTTGATGGTCGCTCGCAAGACGGCAGACCGCGCGGTGTTTGATCTGCAGCGCGGACCCACGGCGCTCGCGTTGATCATAGGCGCACTCGGCGGGGGAATTTGCGCGGTTTTGATGAGCAAAGGCCAGAGCAAAGCGGCGCTTGTGACCCTCTTGGTGTCGGGGATGTTGCTCGGCGCGGTCGTGCTCTCGATTCAACTCAACGTCGCAGGTGGAACCGGGTTTTAGACCTCTACGCTCATTGCGCGTCGCGCGCGCAACGAAATCCCTGATGTGGAGCGCGGAAAGCGTACGAGCTCCAAAACGCGCGGGCGGCACCGAAGTATGTAGAGGGCCCCGTCTCGGCGAAGCTTCCGCCGCGAGTTGAGGTGACGATCCCGTTGCTGCACACAGGGCTCACTTGGAGCTCAGTGTTTTGCCAACACTCATCGGTGTACGGTGCATAGCCGTCCTGGACGAGCTCTTGCACATTGCCCATCATGTCTGAGATGCCGTCTCGTGTGCGGTCAAACCCAGCGGGCACCATGTCGCAAATGGCTGGTCGAAATGCAGGGTCATAGCATCCAAACATCCCCGTCACGACCGTTGAACGGATGAGCAGAGGCGCGGTGGGACACGCGCGTACGTCACCGAGGGGACCAACGGTGAGACCGGCAAAATTTTGGCAGCGCTGCCATGTGTCTCCCCAGCTGTGAAGCGTGTGCTGATCTCGATTGGACGCAGCCCACTCCCACTCCGCTTCTGAGGGCAGGCGCTTGCCGTCGGCCATGCATAACAACGGAGCGTTGAGCGGCGTGATGCAGTTGAGTGGATAGTTGTCGCGTGATGGGTCATCAGGTCCGACATAGTTGCAGCAGCGCGTATCGGCGGCCATCCCATCGGGGTTGAGAGTGGCGCTGTCTGGGTTGCCGCATGGCGGTCGTCCCTGCGCATCAACGACCGGAACCCCATTCACAAACGCCGCTGATCCCGCGGGATTCATCAGCACGATGGGCGCGTTTGCGCGCAGCCTCCCGTCACGCAACGCAGCTCGGTAGCGGCCCACGGTGTACTCAAAGCGATCGAGATAAAATGACTTGAGCACCACCAGATGCTCTGGAAACGTCGCTTGAATCCCGCCAGTCCCGGATAAGCGACGATCGCCCATCCAGTATGCTCCGCCAGGGATGCAACCCTCCGTTGTCCGCGTTGCGTCATCGCCTCGCCCCTCGCCAGAGCACGTGCGCGACACTTCGCTTCGCCAGCTGTTCACTCTCGAAGGCTGATCACTGAATGGCTGAAGCGCGATAGAGCCATCAAAGGCGGGACAGTCGGGCTCAGTCCCCGCGCGGTGCAGACACTTCATAGGCACAAACAGAGAATACCGCTGAATTCCCACACCACCCGTGAGCTCGCCAGTGACGGTGATCGTACTGTTAGGGTCCGGTTCGCGCGGCTCGAGCATCTCAGGACTCGCCCTTTCTCCCGCTGCGACGGGCAACAATCGGCCCGAGAGATAGAGCTGCACACGCACCAAGCGACGTTCGCCAGGCGCGAGGACGATCCCAATGGAGACGGGCCATAACGGGGCTGCTACCGGGGACGGCTGTCCGCTCGATGGCGCGATCTCGTCTCCACCAAATTCACGGGCGCCACCCGGGACAATCTGTCTGTTCGTATCTAAAACTGTCACCCGTAGCCGATCAAACACTCCCGGAACAATCGCGTCCGTATCAATGGACACGATCACCTGTGGCCGCGTATGTGGGCTGCAGGCACTGCACAGAATGGCGACGGAAAGTGACAAAAAGCTATATCGCTTTTCAGTGATCATTGCGCGGGCCTCGTGCAACGAAACCCTACAAACGATCCTTGAAAACCCGTGGGATTGCTGTCAAAATCACCGCGAATCGCCGGATCGGACAGCCCTCCGCGAATCGCCGTTGAGACCCCGGGAGTTTTGGATGCCCACGACGGTCCGCGAACAGCATGCAAGTTGAACCGCTCTCGACGACAGACTGGGTCTCTGAGCACGCCAAGGGCCGGATCCCAGCAGCCAGCGCTGAGCAACGAGACATCGTCACGGGCCCACTCGCTCAGATTGCCATTCATGTCAAACACCCCTTGCTCGGTCTGATCAACGGGATAAGCACCCACGTTGGTGACGCGCAACACGATCGTCCCATCTGGGTGCCGCTCGGGGATGGGCCGACAGGTCGAATACAAGTCGCGAAGAAAGTTTGCCTGAGAGCAGTCGGGGTCATATTGCGTGGGATCTTGCGGGTTAATCGCATCACCCCACACGTACCGTTGGTCCCGTCCACGGCTCGTCGCGGCAAACTCCCACTGTGCCTCTGAGATGAGCGTTCGTCCGCCGTCAAACTCGCAAAAAGCGACCGCTTCGCTCCAGAGCACGCAGTTCACCGGCAGCTGCGACTCGTCGCTGCGCACGGACTGATTGAGACAGACCTGCGCGTTCCAGCTGGCTTGGATGGGTCCAAGATTGAGCTGTCGTCGAAGGCCAGCGTTGAGCGCGCGCTGCCATCGCTTGGTCGTGACCTCATAGCGGTCGATAAAAAAC
>JANNCG010000515.1:0-1754 GCA_031386385.1 Myxococcales bacterium | reverse complement strand
GCCCGATCCCAACCGCGCCAACTGAGTAAGAATCGCGCTTCGATGCTCGGGTGTGTGGGATTTTAGTGAGATCGAGAGCGCATCTGGCGGCAGGATCGCCAACATGCCTTCGATGGCTGTCACCCGTCGGACGGTGAGGGTCTCGGTCGTGAACAACAATCGATCAAGCCCATTCTGAGAGGCCAAATGCTCGCCAGTGTGGCGAATGCTGTCTCGCTCTTCTTTGCGGTTGAGTGGCTTTGGATCTGCCGTTGACTCCACGAGGGCTGCCGTCAGCAGGTCGCTGCCGAGCACTCTGAGCACGGTGGCAAAGTCTACATCTGGTTCGACGACGCAGCGCGCGGCGACTTTTTTCGCCCATTCTGGATTCGCCGCGAGTGGAGCTTTCAGAAGAGCGCCGAGAAAATTCTGTGGAGAGTTGCGGACGCCGACCAAGAGCGCGGTGCCCTGAGGGTCCTGAATCATCGCTTGGATGATTCGCTCTGGCGAGACCATTCCAAACAAGGTCCGCAAACGAGAACCCGTCGAGAGGCACCAAGCGAGCGCTGCGATGGTCCCTGGCATAGCGATCAAAGGATCGTTGATAAATTTCAGGACAAACTTACGGACCGCGGCGGGTTGCGCTCCGATTCGGTCCGATCGTCCGGCTTTCGCAATCTGTTGCGCAGCGGACATGAGCAGCGCAGGTGTTGCAATTTCATTCGCAGCAAATTCGGGTTGATACGACAAACAGATCGCGACACCCGCTCGGGTCCATTTTTGAGTCCGTGTCGCGGTCGCCCAGGCCGCAGCGACCATCCGTTGTGCGCAGTTGTCTGAGTAAGCAAGCACCGCGAGCAGCGTTTTCCAAACCGGAACTTCGTCTTCGTTGTCGTCCACCGCATGCCAGTCAAGCTCAAGCAGTCGATCCAAAATGTCCGCAACGGCGGGGTTTTTCGCGGCCATCTCGGGCTCAAGCGCCTCTCCAAACCGCCCTTGAGTCCCGTCGATCCAGTTCATGAGCGTCTCAAGGTCAAACGACGCAATACACCGACGAAAAGCGCCGACCGGCAGCAACCCCCGCTGCGCAAGATCACACAAGAGTCCAAGGGCTTCAGGCGGAAACCACGCGACAGAGTCTCCGCCGGGCATCAGACGCTTGAGCACTGCGTCACGCAATGTGTCATCCGCGAGACACGGCAGCTCGTACGCGACCGTTCCGGCGGGTCCGCCTTGGGCCACTGCCTGCGCGCGGACCTCGTCGCGATGATGAAGCGCCAGATAGATCCAAGCGCTGGGATCATCGACGGCGTATGCAGAAATCGCACGAAATCCTGCTGATCGAACCGACTCATCGGCGTCCTCAAGCGCGCGATGAAAGATGGGCAAAGCCCGAGTGCCCATCGCGCCGATGAGTCCGATGACACAGAGTTCGCGCACCTTCGGATCGCTGTGCCGTGTCCCCACCATAAGTGAGTTGAAGTGCGCCATGCGTTCACGCATCGGTCGAGTCACCAACCGTCTCAATGCATGAATCAACTGTTCTGTTGCGTCACTTGGACCGCTCGGACCCGTAGTCCGAAGCAATCCGTGCCAAAGACCAAACTCGTTCACGAGCGGACCATACCATTGTGTTCGGGAGAAATGCGCAACGCCCCAACACCAACAGAGTCATTCAGGCTTTTTCATCGCGGGACAATATGCGTTGAAAGTGAGGCCCTTCAGACAAGCGCCATAAAATATAGCGGTGGTGTCGAAGCGTTGTGGAAGCAAAT
>JANNCG010000501.1:0-5266 GCA_031386385.1 Myxococcales bacterium | reverse complement strand
GCTATTGATTTTTTGCGCCGCGCACTTTTAGACGGCAACCCTGAGATTCGAGCTGGTGCGTTAGGGAGCCTCTTTCAAATCGCGCCCACGGAGGCAACGGAGTACGCGTTGACGTACGGGATGACTGACAAGTCGGAAGAGGTTCTCGCGGAAGCCTGCACCATTGTAGCGAAGCTTCACAACGACGACCGTGCGCTTGATTCGCTCATGGACGGACTGCACCGTAAAAGCGCGGTTTGGAACGTCAGCACGCAGTTGAGAGTTTTGCAACACCCCGCGCTCGTCCCTCGCTTGCTCGCCGCATACACCGACGAGCTCAAAGCTCTGGGACCTTGGCGAGGTCCTAAGAAAAAGACAGCCTCAACCGGGACAACCGCGCAGCAGAAAGCAGCAAAGAAGGCCCTTCAGAGCGAAGAGCAGAAGCACAGCGACACGGTGCAGTTTGCTCGCGCGTTGATTGGTGCGATGTACCACTCCGCCGATCCGCAGATTCAAGCCCTGCTGTTCGAGCGATGGACGAACTCGAAAGAGCTCGATATTAAATACGACGCTGGCGATGCGCTCGTCGCTACAACAAATACCCAATATCGCGCTTCGCTGCTAGAGGGACTGGGGAGCAAGAACTATCGTGAGAGCGAGATTGCGATCGAGACTCTGTTGCGCGATCCGGGCTCTGTGGTGCAAATCCTTCGGCCATTTTGCACAGCAGATGCGCTTGCGGACAGTAAGCGCTCTGCCGTTCTGGACGACATTCTCAACGCACTCGTCGACACGATGATGGACGTGGACGATGATGGAGTTGGGCCGATCACGAAGCGCCTCGATCCGGCGCTTGAGGAGGTTTTGCTGCCGCTGGTTGCGCATAAAAAGTCTCACATTCAATATAAGTCATGTGAGATACTTGCGGCGATGAAGAGCGAGCCTGCCTTCACGGCGCTGCTCGATCGGCTGAAGACCGAAAAGAACCCGACGGATACGCTGAGTGCGCTTGAGCTATTCAAGGACAAACGTGCTGTTGCGCCGATCTGTGAGCTGCTGGCGCGGCGGGGCAAAGTCGGCACGCCCTCGTACGCGATCGCTTCGTGCCTCAAAGAGCTCGACGACCCCGCTGCGATCCCAGCGATTCGGGACTATCTACGCCGCTGGGAAGAAGAAAATGCGAAACCAGTAGCAAAAAAGCCCACAAAGACGGCAAAGCCGAAGGCAGTTCCATCCGTCGCGAAGCGGGCGAAAAAGGTGGTTCGTCCCTGGGAGATCAACGAGCTGTACGATACTGTCACGCACTTAGAACGAGCACGTGAGGCAACGACCGATGGCAAATAGTAAAAATAACGCGCTCCGCGAACCTGCGGAGAAAATCTTTGCAGACGAGTTGGCAGCGCTCGCAAAAGCAGACAAGCACGAGAAGCCCGCGCAGTGGAAGCTCTCACCGCGTGCAGTTGAGACGTACATCTTGGGCGGAACCGTCGGCAGTTTGACCATCACCCCTAAGTACATCGGCGCTCCAAGGCTGGTGCAGATCGCGATCGCGACGTTGGCAACGGATCGCGCGTTGCTGCTCTTGGGCGAGCCGGGGACAGCAAAGAGTTGGCTGAGTGAGCACCTTTGCGCAGCGATCTGCGGCGACTCGCAGGTGCTCGTCCAAGGGACCGCAGGGACCACCGAAGAGGTCCTTCGTTACTCGTGGAACTACGCGCTCTTGTTGGCCGAAGGCCCATCAGAGAAGGCCCTGGTGACCTCGCCGGTGTATCGCGCGATGGAGCAGGGAAAAATCGTGCGTTTCGAAGAAATTACGCGCACGCCAAGCGAGGTTCAAGACGCCCTGATCACCCTGTTGAGTGAGAAGGTGCTCTCTGTTCCGGAGTTGGGGACGCAGGTGCAAGCGCAGCGAGGTTTCAACATGATTGGGACCGCCAACACGCGCGACCGTGGCGTCAACGACATGAGCGCGGCCCTTAAGCGACGGTTCAACATCGTGATCCTCCCGGTCCCCGCAGATCTTGAGACCGAGGTGGCGATCGTTGACAAGCGAGTCCGCGAGATCGGTACTTCGCTGCAGCTCCCTGCTGCCCCGCCAGCGAAAGAAGCCGTTCGCCGAGTCGTGCAAGTGTTTCAAGAGTTGCGCAATGGCAAGACCACTGACGGGAAGCAAAAAATTAAGTCACCTTCTGGTGTGCTCTCAACCGCTGAAGCGATCAGCGTCCTGGGCAACGCCATGAGCCTCGCGGGCCACTTCGGCAACGGCAAGGTGACCGACCGAGACACTGCAGCAGGAGTCCTCGGCGCCGTGGTGAAAGAAGACCAAAAAGACGAAGCGGTGTTCGTCGAGTATCTTGAAAACGTCCTAAAAAAGCGTGGCGCTGATTGGGCCGAGTTTTACAAAGCTTGCAAAGAGCTCATCTGAGCGCCATGGCCACCGCGAAGAAGTCCCACCACCCGACAAACAAAAGCAACGAGCTCTACACAGAGGAGTTGAGCGGGCCGTTGGGACAAATTTTTGGCGTTCGCCACCTCTCGCCGATGGGCGCCATTCAGCTGCGGACGTTCATCAACGAGGTGAATCCAACTGCGATTGTGATTGAAGGTCCAAGCGATGCCTCGGCACTGATTGAACATTTCGCACACAAAAAATGCAGACCCCCTCTCGCGGTCTTGTCGTTTACAAAAGCCCGCCCGGTTCGCTCGATTCTATATCCCCTCGCCGCGTATTCTCCAGAGTGGATTGCGCTTACGGAAGGTCTGAAGCGCAAGGCACTCGTTCGCTTTATGGACCTTCCAGCGTCTGCTTTTTTGGCCACCAACGCCGTGTCGGACGAAGAAGATGTGCGCCCCGAATCCGCGAACCCTCGCTCGGACTCGGAGGCCTATCTTGACGACCCTTATACGGCGATCGCAGAGCTGTCGGGCGATCCAGAGCACGACGTCTGGTGGGAGCGGACGTTTGAACACAACAATAACCCCCAGGCCTACCGGGACGCGATCGCCGCGTTTGGTCTTGAGCTCCGCAATATTCGACGCAACTCTGAGAAGCGCGAAGACGAGACGATCCTTCGTGAAAAATATATGCGACGGGTGCTGCGCGAGGTGTTGGCGCAAGGCCACCAGCCCCAGCGAGTAGTGGTTGTTTGTGGAGCTTATCACGGCTCGGTGCTGACCGCCGAGGAGCCTGCGCTGACGGACCAAGAGCTCGCTGCGTTGCCACGCGTTGACTGCATTCACACGCTGATGCCGTACAGCTACGCGCGGTTGTCCGCGCAGTCGGGCTACGGGGCAGGCAACAATGCGCCTGCATATTATCAGCTATTGTTTGAGGCAGAGCAGTCCTCGCAACCCGAACAACTCGGTTATCGATTTCTCAGCGCCGTCGCGGGTCGGCTACGCGCAAGAGGCCACATTCGATCAAGTGCAGAGGTGATCGAAGCTGCGAGACTCGCGCACGCACTTGCTGCCATGCATGGCTCAGCCACGGCGCCCACACTTCAGGATCTCGTGGATGGCGCGGTCACTTGCCTCGGCCATGGTGATCGCGCGTTGATTGAGCAGGTCAGCGAAGAGGTCGCTATTGGTGCTGAGATTGGAGCGGTGCCGGACGGTGTGGCGCGAACGAGCCTTCAAGAGGACTTCTATCGAATGTTCAAAGACCTTCGACTTGAGGACTATTTGAAGGACAAAAAGCAGACCGTAAGAGGCCGCGCAAAAGAAGGCGATGCAGCGGTGCTTGACCTTCGTGAGGATCGTCGGGCAGCGACGCCCGCAAGTGCGTTTAGGGATCGTTCGGTGAGCATTTTTCTTCACCGATTGGGCGCCCTCGGGATTGGGTTTGCCAAGCTTGAGCGTTCAGGAAGCGACCCCAAGCTCGCCGCTGATCCAGTCGCAGCGCGATCGAGGAGGCTAGCGGCTGAGAACACGTTTAAAGAGCAATGGACGGCGCAGTGGACCCCAGAATGCGAGATCGCGCTTGTCGAGAATGCGCTTCGCGGGGACACGATTGAGCTGGCGTGCAGCAGCGTACTAAAAGAGAAGCTCCATTTGGTTGAGGACCTCGGCGATGGCGCACAGATCGCTCTTCAATCGATGCTTGGTGAGCTTCAAGACGTGATGGATGCCGCGGTGGTGCGCGTTCGCGAGTTAACGGTGGGTGACGGTGGATTCGCGAGCGTCGCGAATGCACTGCGAAAACTCAGTGATTTAGCAACCTACGGCAGTGTTCGAAGCCTGAAACTTGAGACACTCGCTCCGCTGATTGAGCAGCTTTTTCTCCGTGCGACGCTCTTACTCCCTGATGCGGTTCGCTGTGACGACGACAGCTCTCGTATCCATGGAACCGCGATTTCTGACATTCAGTGGGTCGCGCTCACCGCCGACCCGACAAAGAACGTACTCAACATTGAACGCTGGTGGGCCGCTCTTGCGACGGTGACAGACGATCCCTTCGCCCATGGATACTGCGCTGGAACCGCGCTCGCACTCTTGCTCGAGCAGGGACAAGTGCCCGATGAACTCTTAGACCGGCGCCTCGGGTTGCGGATCTCGGTCGCTAACAATCCTGGCGATGTTGCGCACTATTTTGAGGGATTAGCCTCACGAAACAGAATGTCGCTGTTGCACAAACGCTCGCTGTGGCGCTCACTTCACGAGTTTGTCGAAGGGCTTTCGCACGAACAGTTTGTTCGCACTGCGGTGGGTCTTCGCCGAGCGTTTGGGTCATTTGAGCTTGGTGAAAACCGGCGCGTTGCAGAGATCCTTGGAGAGATTTGGGGCGGAGAAACGGCCGCAATAACGCGCGCAGTCGAGACTCAACTCAGCCGCGAAGAGCTCGCCGTGGTCGCATCAGAGCTTGAAGGACTTGAGGACTTAGACCTTTAGAGCTAACGGCGGCGTTGATTTGCGGGAGGGTTGCTTGTCGTCGATGGGCTGCGAGGCGTTGGGGTCGTGCCAGCACCGGATCCCGCCGACGGACCAGCGTCGGGACGGTTGACGACCGCTGGTTGCTGCGATGAATCAAAGTCATCGTCCATGGAGGTCACGTGGGCAACAGTGACGATTCCCGTGGTTTTAATGGCATCAATCGTCGTTCTAACGCTGACGGCGGTGAGCGCGAATGAGACACCAAACACGACGCCAGCTGCCACATCGGCGCCGCGAGATTGGAGGCGATCGACGCCCTTGCGAAGTCCATAGATGCCGAGCGTCAGAAATATCAGCGAGAGACACCAAGGAAATACCTTATCAAACACCGCGTAGGCTTCGCGCTGGCCATCTTCTT
>JANNCG010000494.1:0-3059 GCA_031386385.1 Myxococcales bacterium | reverse complement strand
TTGAGCAATCGCTCCGTCTGCATCGCTGGCCTCTGCCTTGTGAAAATCCATCGCACCGTCTCGCTCAGCCCAAACAAACGTCGTCTGTAGCTCAAACCCCTGCCGCTGCCGCTCCTCATCGTTGGCAGTGATTCGCTCGGTCGGAAAGGTCGCTACGTTCTCAATGCGATACACCGCGTTGATGATCTCGGCGGTGTCGAGCGACTGCCCGCAAGCATGGCAGAGCGAAACATCGTCAGTGAAATGCCCAGCGCCACATTCTTTGCAAATTCGCACGCGATCGGTCGGCAGCTGCGCGTCCGCACCCGCGGTGTCATCGCCTCGAAGCGAGAGCATCACGCGCACCACTCTAAACGCGCGACCCTCGTGATAGACGAGACTGCGAGGCCCAAATTCTGCGAGCGCCAGAAAACGTGGCCTCTGCAAAAACGTCTGCTTGCCCCGACCGTCTAACGTCGCCGGAACATAAGCCATCAACGGCAACCGCGGAAAGTTATATCCCGGCAAAAAGCCCTCGGTCGCCAGGTAGCGGTACGTATAAAAATCGTTTGAATTTTTACTGGAATCCTTCTCCAACAGCTTGATCTGCCCATACGCTTGACCATGCCTGCTCTTCGCCGCGTCCCTATCTTTTTGCGGAGCAGCAGCATCGGTCATCGCGCGATGCGAGATTTCCATCTGGTGCTTCGCGGCGGTCATCAAATCTCGCCACCGCTTAAACGCCTGATCAAACCGCTTGGGCGCTCGCCGGACAATCTCCTGCGCAAACTGTGTCGCTCCGGGATACCAACGGGCTGCGGTCTCGGTGAGCTCTTCTTCAAGCATCTTGAGCACAGCTTCGATGCGGCGAGTGGCCACTGGGCGGACTTCCTCGCGATCAAGCCTTGCGGCGAGCTCAGGCTTCAGTGGGAGCTTCTCATCCGTGAGAACCAGCACCGCCGAGATCGCCGGTTCGAGCGGCTCTTCGGTGCACGCAAGCCACACGGCCGACAAATGACTCTCGACCAACTCACGGTTGGTCAGATCAAGCAGCGGCGGACGAACCTCTCCATGGACCATCGCCTTGGGGTCGCGAAAAAAGTACTGGTCGTGCGGACCGAGCGCTGTGCAGTACGTGAGTACAAGCGCCGCTTGCCCACTGCGACCAGCGCGACCACCGCGCTGTGCATAGTTCGCCGGTGTCGGCGGAACATTGCGAAGGTACACAGCGTTGAGTTGCGAGATGTCAACGCCGAGCTCCATCGTGGGTGAGCAAAACAAAACGGGTAGAAATCGGCTCGCTTCACCGATCTCTCGCAGCTTGCTCTCCTCCGCTTTGAGCTCGATCTGCTCCTTCTCGCCGTAGCGAAAACGCTTCTCGCGAAACGCTCGGGTCTCTGTGTCCACCTGCGCTGTGTGCTCGCGCGCCTCGAAGCTAAACAGCGGATGATCGGGCTTCTTGAGCAGCGCAGCGAGGTTGCAATACAGGTCGCGAAAGTAGCGGTTCTCTTTGCCCTCTAGCTCGTTTGCGGGGGCGCCTTTTTTAAACACCACAACGCTATCGATGAGCCTCCACCCGGTCTTGTCTCCGAACGGTGTTGGCTCTTCGCTCACAAGTCCGTAGGTCTTTGCCGCGCGGAGTAAAAACTCAATTAGCGCCTCAAATTCCACAGCTTTGAGCGCTCGAACGGCGGAGCTGTTATCCCACAACCTTCGTCCGCTCGGAGCTTTAGCACTGCGTAAAATCTTTCCGATCGCGGTTGTTGAACCTGCACGCACGATGAGATCATCGTCGCGCATTTTGCGATCTCTCCCACTTGGAGGCGAGAGCATCAACCATCGAGCCGGTCGCGGGTCTTCGTTTGTTCCAAAGCCCCACGGTGAGCGCAGTCGAGAATGGGACCGAGAGCCGAGTTGCTCGATGGTTGTCTGTTGCAACACGCGACTGCTGACCGCGAGCCATTTGCGCAAGTGATCAAACAGCTCCGAGTACACGTTAAAGCGCACTTGCGGCGTGGCCTCTCGCAGCACCGGTGGAGCGTTGACGAACTCGCCTTCATCTGCGCACAGCTCACCGAGCGTCAGATAGCTCACCTCGACGAGCTTGAGCTGCTCGAGATTTGGGTTTGTATAGCGCCACCCACGTCGTTGATCGAACCAAGCCCGGTACGCCAAGACATCCCGCAGCGTGCTCTCGGCCTCCATGAGGTGCGCACCTTTGAGTCCCGGCTCGGCGAGCCATTCGCCACGATACTCTGCCGCACCCCGATCAAATCCGAGCGCTTTTTGCTGCGCTAATCCAAGCATCTCAGCGCGGAGCCCTTCGCTTCCAGCGGCCTCAAGCGCGCCCAAAAATCCCGCACGTATCAAGCTCACAAACAAGAAATCGTTGAAGTGTCCCGACTGCAGCGCCGCGTCCTGCCGGTTGTCTGTAAAGCCCAACAGCTTGCGCGTGTACTGACCCAGCCCCGAGTTGAGCTGATGCATCCAACGCAGCGTGCTGCTGACCAGCACCGTCGTCGCCGAACTTCGCCCTTCAGCCGACAGCGACGCAAGCCTGTTGCGATCGCGCGAGCTGTCTGCGTGCGTGGCGCGGCAACGAAGACAAAACCTAAACTTACCGGGCAAAAACCAAAACTTTGTTGTCCCGCCGAATGTCCCGTTTGGCGCGACAAAGAGCGGCTTCGCTTGCGCCAACCGGTAGTGCGCACGGAGTCTGGCGTTGCCCGCAGAGTCATACTCCAGCCACGTGTCTGGATAGTCCGTGATGTCGTCGGTAAACTTGAAATCTGGATCGCTCGCGTCCAGCGTGAGAAAGCCAAACTCTTCATTTGTTGCGGGCTCGGCTAGATCCGATTTTTTCGACGACTTCTTCTTCGGTGCCTCGTCCGACTCCTCCGCTTGGGCCGGAGTGTCGTCAATATTACGTGCAAAAACAGTGCGCGTTTTGCCATCAAGCTTGATCAGCACGGGGTGGTACTCGTGTCCACAGTCGCGGCAAAAGTGCACCGGGTACAACCGCGTGTCCTTTGAATCCGGCAAATACTGCTGAACCTCGACGGTGACGGTTCGCTTTCCGA
>JANNCG010000438.1:0-3123 GCA_031386385.1 Myxococcales bacterium | reverse complement strand
TGGAGATCTCACAGATAGCTCAGGAGCTATTATTGAGACGGTTGCTCTTCCGATTGTGCAAGACCACGGTGCCCCTGTGGCGCGCGGCGAGGTTCGTATGCCGTCCTGGGGCTCTATGCTGTTGAGCTTGTATTCTGTTGGTGTCCCGAAGGATTCACCGCAGCGGGTAAGTACGATGGGAGTGCTCACCGATGGTCAATCGCTCGCCGTGGGAGCGGTGAGCCATCTGACCTTGACGCTACACGGGCTCGAAGACCGTGGGGCACCTGGAGAGGCGCAGCACCTCCGTGTACAAGTTGCACGTGATGGGCAGCCTACAAACGCAACACTTGCAATTTCAATGGTAGATCGTGGCGTGCTAGCGATGCTTGATCCCTACGAGCACACTCCCTTTGATCGCTTCTACGACCCCCAGGTGAAGGTCTTGGCCTCTACGGGATCGCAGACCCTTACCTGGCCCGTAGTGCAGCGAAGCTGGGGTGTTGATCGCTATGATATCGGCTGGCTCCCGTCGTTTGGGATGCATGCCGGCAGCGAACCCGAGAGCGATCAGAGTGTGCTGTGGGCCCGCTCGCTGCTTCGTGCGCAGCCAGATCCGAGCGAGCCGCAAGAAGCCCCGCAAGAAGCCCCGCAAGAAGCTCCACAAGGAGCATTTGAGGTGCCAACGATGCCCTCGTCTGCGAACGCTCCGACCGCAGCTGCGCATGCTCAAGGCGGTGTCCACGGGCAGACGGGTTCTGGCGGTATGGACGGTGCTGATGACGCGTTTGGTCACACCGCGATCGGATCCCTTGGGCCTGGTGGAGGTGGTGCCGAAGGTGGGTCAGGGCGTCGCGGGCGTGGGATTGGTAGCGCTACTGCGACTACTACTGCGACCGCAACTACAGGCGTCCCTCGATTGATGGCTGGAGACGTGCAAAATACGCGTGGTCGGCAGTTGATCGACGACGAGCCCGAGGCACCAAGGGGGCCCATTGTAGTGGTTCGTACGGGTGGGGATGAGACCTCGTTGTGGATGCCGCGAGCGCGGGCAGAGCGTGGAGAGTTTACGATGGATGTTCGTGTTCCGGATGGGATCGGCGAGCACGATTTCAGTGTATTTGCGACTGATCGGTTGGGCGGGATCGCGCTTGCACGGGCGACAGTGGCGGTGCGGCAACCGTTGTATGTACGCGCGGACGTGCCCCCTGCGCTGTCACAGGGAGATGTCGCGACGGTGGCGTTGGTGGTGCGAAACACAACCAACACTGCCGCCGATGCGACGCTGGCGTTTAGCGCTCAGGGCTGGACCGTGGTGCCTATCGACCCGATGACTGCGCACGTTGAGGCGAACTCTTCTGCCACCGTACGCCTGCGTGTGACGCCATCTACCGCAGGAATGTCCACGTATCGTGTCGAGGCGCGAGGGGCTGCGATGATCGATCAGTTTCAGTCGCACACCTGGGTGCGGCCCTCGGGCTCCCCTACACTTGAGCGCACCGCGGCGACCGTCACCGCAGAGCATCCCTGGTCTACACAAGTGAGCAATACCCTTGATCATTGCACCGGTCCCGCAGCGCAGTGCACCGCAAGCTACCAGGTCACTCGGTTGCGGATCTCGCTTCCCGAGGCCACCGCTTGGGATGACGCGATGAACTACGCCGAGACCATGGATCATGGCGAGATGTATTTGGCAGCGGGTACGCTCTCAGCGGCGGCCGCGGTGGCCGCGCAGTTTGAATTGGCGGGACGAAATCCTAGGGTTCCAACGGGCGAGGGGATCATTGGACTGGGGCAGATGCTCTCGCGCGAGAGAGCGCAGAGCATGATGGCGCGCTCACTCGCAGCGATGAACGCGGTTGAGTATGGACAACGTACGATCTCTCGTCCTCCGGTCCTCCACGGCTTCTCACGCGTGCCACTATCCACACAACGCGCGCTTAACAGCGAACAGCTCGCGCGAATGATTGAGGCTCTGGCTACCTCACGTATCGCGGGATACCGAGTCACAACCGAGAGGATGTCTCAGCTGCAACAACAGCTTGATGTCTTGGTCAGGCGTGAGCACCCAACAGGCGCCGCTCGCTGGAAAATCGCACGTGCAGTCATCCTTGCTCGCACCGCTTTTGCCAGCCATCAGTGGGTGGCGGGAGATCCTCGCGCGGCTATATTAGAGGCCCGCGCGCGACTGAGCGCTCCGGTGGGATCGACCCCGCGTGAGTACATTGAGGCCCTGCGGTTGGTCACCGTGATGATCAACGCCGGCGAGGCGGCGAGTGAGCTGAGTCCTGAGATTGACGCGGACAGCAGCACGCTGTCCACCGACCGCACCCGGGCCGAAATGTCTGCGCGAAATCTTCTCAATTGGCAGCGTTCTCTGACAATAGAGCCTGGGTCCTTTGCGAGCAACGATGCCCTCTATGCGGCCGGAGCTGCGATGGAAGCGCTTGCAATCGCGAACCCATCCATGGCGCAGACCGAGCGGCGCGCGGTGATTCAATTTTTGCGCACGTATCGCGGGCGTTGGGACCGCTGGTACGATCCAGAGGCCAGCTCGCTCGCGGTCAAGACGCTTATGCTCGGTGGGCTTCAGCGAGAGCGAGAGGGGGCCACGTTGGTCGTCACTGTGGACGGTCGTGAGGTCAAACGCGTGGTGGTTAACCCACAAGATCCCTGGGCAAGTACGCTCTCTTTGCGATCGCTTGAGCTCAATGAGTGGATGCCCACTGGCGCCGGTCGCGTCGAGGTGACGTACAACGGAGCGCTCACGGCGGATGTCACGCTTGAAGTTGAGCGCTGGACTCCCAACGCAGCACTGGCCGAGGGATTGACGATCAACGCGCCTTCGCGTGTGACGCGAGGGGCGGTGGCGACGGTGCAGATTCGGGCAACGATTCCGGCAGAGTCGTCTAGGACAGAGTTGTGGATGGCGTTGCCTGCGTATGGGCGAATCGACGAAGGTCCGTTGCAGGCGCTGATCACCTCAAGGGTGATTACCGGTTGGCGCTATCAGGGCGAGCGGTCTGAGCTGCTGGTTCTGACGCTCAATCCCGAACTTCGGCAAGTACAAATTGCGATCCCCGTTCGTATGCAGCGCGTCGGACAGTACGCCATTTCGGCTGTAGAAGTGCGCGATGCGCGAGG
>JANNCG010000432.1:0-1942 GCA_031386385.1 Myxococcales bacterium | reverse complement strand
CAATCGCAGGAGTCATCGCGATCCCGACGGGACTGCCGTGAAACACACTCGCCGTCCCAACTTGCAGGGGTTCGTGAAGACCGGCCGAAAAGCTGCCTATGATGAGATCGCCAACGCCATCCCCGTTCACATCTCCAGCGTTAGCCACCGAAATGCCCGACCGATCGCGTGCATGGACACTCTCGATGATGCGTGCCGGAGTGGTTGGGATACCCGTCGTACTGCCGTGGTACACGCTCGCTGTTCGAGTGCTTAATCTCTCGGTCACCGCCGTTTCGCTGCTCGTTACGACGACATCATCGAAGCCATCACCATTGAGGTCAAGATGCGCGTCTGAGCTCGTGTCAATTCCGCCCGAGTTGTCTGTTGCGGGAACATGAAACAGCCACGTCGGGCTAAACGTCCCACTCGTGAAGCCTCCCTCAGTTGCTCGAAGTCGCCAAAAGACCACGCTTCGTGCGGGCAACGGAGTCGACGGTCGCACCGATGTTCCAGTCACGCGAAGCGACTCAATCACCATCGTGCACGCTCGATCGCGACAGAGTTCAACCAATGCGCCGGTGGCCAGGGGGGGCAATTCCCAACGCAACGTCGGGCGGCGCAGTGTCACGTTGCCAAGGGACAGTGGACTGATAGGTCGAGGCGTCCCGGTCGGCAGCACTGCGATGTACGGCGTTTGCTCAAGGCCCGTCCGTGCACCGCATGAGGTTGCAGAGAGCCCAAGCGCGACAGTCCACCAGCGGGTCATCTTCATCTTGTCCTTGGCTGCCATGGTAGTCGATTGGCCTACAGTACGCGAATGACAGAGCGCTAAAAGGTCCCCACGTTCACACGGCTGAACGTTGCCGTTCACACGTGTTTACGTGGACGAACGGCGAGTGAATATCCAGCAAATCCGCCTCGAGGCACCCACTATCCGCGTGGCGTCCTAAACGTTGAGCCCCTCAAAACTGCCCACCGAATCCAACAGTGATCCCCAGCTGAGGCCCCAGCAGCGGAGCGATCAACGGAGTGGCGGTGAACTCTTGCACAAACCTCTGCGCCACCAGCGTCCGGCGCGTCGGCGGAACCAAAAACAACCCCGTGATCAGCGCCCCTGACAGCCCACCAATCACGCGAATTGCGTCAATTTGGTTCGTGTTTCCCAAGATCACGCCAGAGATCACAAGCCCTGTCCCGCCAGCAAGAATCGCCAGTAGCAGCCAGGGTCGCCACGGTCGCGCGTAGGACCGAGCTGCGCGCGCGGCAAACTCGATATCCATCGCTGTCGCCTGAGGCCGCATCGCTTGCGAGCACGCTTCAGAAAACGCATCGGGACGCGCAATCAAACCGCGTGTGATGGGCGCAGCAAGCCCACCAAGAATGAGCGCAGGCCCGGCACCGAGCGCAAAGGTGCTCGCGACTCCGCGCGTCGCTGAGGGCTCGCCCAGACCAATCACCAAGGATGTGATTCCTGCGGTCATCAACACACCAGCTCCTACAAATCCCAGGATATCAAAAGCGCTTTCGTCACGACACGCGCGCGCCAACGCGGGGTGCATCCGTGCAACACCCACACTTAACACCGGTGCCACAACCGGAGTCACCGCCGTAGGAGCCGCTTCTTGTACCACCGGGACCGGAACACGCACCGCTACCGGCTCCGGCTCCTGCGTCGTGGGTTGCACTTGGGCGTCTGCCACGCTGGCCGCGGTAGCGATGGTCATCCCGAGCACCAACGAGCGAGTGAATTTGATAGAATTGATCACTTTCAACGCCCCGACTGTATCATCACCCAACACAACGGCAGCAGCATTGCTTGCGAACGGTACGACCAACGTCCGAATGCGGTATAAAGAGTTGCTTCGTGAGCACCAATACACCCCCGGGATTGATTTTGCTCTCACAGGCTGGGTTCTTTGAGATCACACCACAAGACGTTCTCGAAGCACTGCTGCCCGAA
>JANNCG010000358.1:0-5199 GCA_031386385.1 Myxococcales bacterium | reverse complement strand
AAACGACTCTCCCTTGCGCCGCTTTATGCAAGAGCGGGTGCTTTCGGTCCTGGTGTACCGCGGGTTGGTGGCCGTGGGGCACCTGAGTGGGCGGCGGTGGATCCCCGCGATCAACAAGTTTTTGACGCGCGAGGGCGGACGCCCGATAGACCGCATTAGCAAGAGTTATGTGGGTTTTCTCACGCCGATTCCACCGGTGCACCGCGAGAGCGAGTGGGCTTTTGATGTCGCAAACGCGAAAGAGCTTCTGCGCGCGTACCGAGAGATGTTGCCGAGCGACAACCACACGTACAACTTTATTCAAGAGGTTCGATTTAGCCGCGGTGATGAGCTTTGGTTAAGCCCCGCGTACAAGCGCGACTCTATCTGGTTGTCGTTGTACAATATGGACCCGAAGAACTGGGACGCGCAGCTCGCCAAGTTCGAGAAATTTGCTCGCGCACAGGGTGGACGCCCGCACTGGGGCAAAGAAGCGGCGTTTGATCGCAACTACCTCCGAACGCAGTACGAGAAGCTGGACGATTTTGCCGCGCTGGCACTTCGCTATGATCCAGAGCGCAAGCTTCGCAACCGATGGCTAGACGCGTTGCTCTCGTCGTAGACAAACTCTTGTAGCGCCGAGGCGAGCAGCGACGGAGCACGCTTTCAACGCCCCGTTTGCGCAGATGACTTTGAGACATTAGTGCTAGGTTGTTGGCGTTGCAATGAGACTTCACCACAGCTTCGGTGTCCTGGCGCTGAGCACCGCGAGCGGACTGCTCGGCGGATGTCACACACCTGCGTCCGTCAATACCGCGCCGGGCGTACACGTGACTGACCGACAACCAACGAGGGTTGGCTCGGCCGCCACCGACCCGACCTCGGCAGTGGACGCGGCAGTGGTACGAGAGCCAGTCACTCAGTGGGTCTCACAAGCATGGCCCCAGTGGGATCCACGCGCGACGCAGGTGCACGCTGAGCTGTGCAACCCGCCGCAGCTGGCGCCTTTAAGAGCGACAACTCAAGCTAACGGCGACACCCCGCAGACCCCGAGCGGCGATGTATATAACTTTGAATCAATCGGCGTCGGTCGCGGCGCTCAGTTGCCGCCCAACGAGTACGCTCGCTACGATCGCATGTTGATTGATCGCTGTTTCGAGATTCCATTTTGGTATTCAAACGCCGATTCAGGGCTGGGTTGTACCCGCAGCCGACTGGTCACTGAGGCCGTGCGGCGGCGAGCGCCGCAGGTACGCTCGTGCTCTGCGGGAGGCGAACCCATCACCGTCGTGATGGACATCCGGATCAGCGCAAATGGACGCATCTTTCCACTGCAGGCGAGCGTCGCCCAACGGTTTGTGGCGATGGCTCAGTGCGTCGCCGAGCGCCTATCCAACGCGGAAGGGCCCTCGCATAGCGGCGAAGAAGATGCGCGAGCGAGGATCGTCTTTCGCTGGACTGGCCCCTGCCGATAGTCGCTCATGCTGCGCCCTAAAACGTATCGCTTTGAGCTGATAATGCCCGGCGTCGCATCCCGCGCCGCCATCGCGATCGGCATTGTACAATTGATCGAGAAAATGCGCAGCAACGTTGGTGCTCTACCGGGGCTTGAGCGGGCAGTTCGACCGCGACGCGGCTTGAGTGGCCGCAGATGTCTCTCAATAGGTGCGTAGGTCGGTCAAGGTACGCTAGACAATTCACTGAGAAAAACTGCAACTTGATTGACGGCTAGGTCCTTGTGCGAGACATACTTCGGTATGAACACCAATCTCATTCAGCTCGCTCGCAGAGCGATGGTTTTGTTGGCGCTCGCTCACGCGAGCTGCACCGCTGGTCCGCAGGGCGCAGACGGTGAGTCGATCGACGCACAGGGCGTCGACGGCCAACCGAGTGTTGATGTGCGCAATGATTTTGTGGCCCCTCCGATGGATGGGCCTGCGCCGGCCATGGATGGCGTTGCGTTTGACGCAGTGGATCCCGGGGGAGACAGCGCTGTGCCTGTGACGACGCTCACGGTTGCGCCAGCGATGACTACGCTCACGGTCACGGACCGAGCGGTTCCGTTGAGGCAGATGTTTGTCGCCACGGGGCGCGGCTTGGATGGGCGCGATGTGACAGTGCCCGCAGCATGGTCCGTGGACCGCCCTGAGGTCTTCACCGTGGCGGTGGGTGGCTTGGGGTCAACGACCAACATCACTGGGGGCGACGTGGTGGTGACCGCGAGCTATCGGGGACTTACTGCGACGGCGACAGTGCGAGTGATTCTGCAGCTGACGATCATCGCGCCGGGTACCGCGCCGGGGATTGCGGGTCTGTTTCCAGCTGGCGCAATGCCGACCGTTGACGCCGCGCGCACGGCGGCTTGGGTGTATCCTGCAAACGAGACGGTCTTTCCGCAAAACGTGCATCGGGTGCTGTTTCAATGGCGGCCGATGGGTGGGACGGACCGGTATCGCATCAACTTTGACAGCGATCGGCTTCACGTCGCCCTGTACACCGATGGGCTGCACCCCACATGCACGATGGCCAACACGGGGATGTCTTGCTTTGAGCCTATGCTCGATGTGTGGCGCTTGATTGCTGGCAGTCACCCGCGAGGATCGGTCACGATCACCGTTGACGCGGCCACGCAAGCGGCGCCGGGGCGCTTCACACGCTCATCGCCGCTGAGCATTGGGTTTTCGCGCGGTCCCGTCCCGGGCGCAATCTACTACTGGAGCACCACAGAGCAGGGCGTGCGACGTGCGACCGTCGAAGACGCCGCGCCTGTGAATTTTCTCACCCCTGATGAGACCGATGGGCGCTGTGTGGCGTGTCACACACTCTCACGAAGAGGCAACCGGCTGGGTGCGGATGTGGGCGGAAACAACTTATGGATTGTAGAGGTCTCGCCCAGAGTTCCGCCTCCCCGACTGGTCACTGCAGACTCGATGGCGCGAAACATCCCCTGCTCGTGGAACACTTTTTCTTTCGACGAGACCCGAATTATCACTGCGAAAGACGGCGCGATGACCCTTCGCAACGTAGCCAACGGCAACGCCATCAACACCGTCCCCATGGCCATGGGCCGCTTCGGGACGCAGCCCGACTGGTCAGTCGACGGCACGCTCGTGGCCTTCACTGGAGCCACCCGCAACCGTGACCGCGGGATCGACAACGGCCAGATTTCAACCATCGAGTCACGCGCCGGAGACATGTGGGGGATGACCCGGATTCTTGTCGGGACTGGGCGTGCTGGAGACACCAACCAGTTTCCGAGCTTCTCTTGGGACAGCCAATGGATCGCGTACACACACTCCACAATGAACGGCCAAAACGACCTCACCAGCGACCTTTGGCTCGTGGCCCGCGACGGGATGAACCCCCGCGCCCTCACCCGCCTCAACACCGTCATCAACGCCGGAACGGTCGCAACCGCCACGATCCAAGACAACATGCCCACGTGGGCACCCTCTGGCGTCCCCAACGACTACGCGTGGATTGCGTTTAGCTCCACCCGCGACTACGGCGGAGTGCTCACCCGCGCGTCTCGCTTTGGTCAAAAAGAGCAACTCTGGGTCGCTGCCATCGACCTATCGCGTGCAGCGATGGGTATGATGGACCCAAGTTTTCCTGCGTTTAGACTTCCCGCTCAAGACCTGAACGAAGACACGCACCGACCCTTTTGGGCCGAAGACCGCGTTCGCCCAGGGCCCGACGCAGGTGTGGGCGACGCCAGCGTGCAGGGCGACGTCCCGAACGTGAACATGGATGTTCCGTCGATCGACAGCGGCGTGCGTGATGGCGGCATGTGTGTCCCCGAAAACGGCGACTGCGCTGCGGGGCGCTGCTGCCCGGGCCTCACATGCTGGGACTTCGGTGGCAGGTTCGCCTGCACCAACGCGCCCTTGTGAATCATCGCGAAGACGACGTGCTCACTGAGCCGCCGCTCACTCGCGACAATCTCGCCGCTCTGCCGGAACCTCCATCCGACACTGCCGTGCAACGCACACCGCTCGGAGCCCTCTGGGAGGCCCGCCCGCGCAGTCACCACACCCGACTCCGCCGCTGATGCCAGGGGCAAACTGCTGAGGACACGCAAGACGCGCGTACGCTCCTTGGCGAGCTACGTTCACCGCGCGATACAAGTTCGCCCGCCATCCACAGGGCGGACAGCAGCTGGACATTCGGATAACGCACTCACTATCTCTGCGACACGCCGTCATCGCATCAGGAGCAACCAGCGGCAAAACCTGTGGGGCACAGGCTGCTTGCGCGTCCGCTCGACTCACAAGCGCGATCCCGGCATCCAGAGAGCTCGGCGATGCTCCCGGCGCATCGACTCCGACTCGCGCGCGGTCTGCCAGACCTGCGTCCGTTGACACAATAGGCTGAGCAGCTGGCCGCACTTGCGCAAAGACCCAGTAGGGGATCACCATCGCCGCACCGACGCTGAGCAATCCAAACACGTGATGGGAGCGCGGCACCCAACGAGAGGGATGTAGCATAGACCTCAGCCTACCGTTTTTGACGGGACAAATCCCGCCGAATCACCCGACCAATCTGCTAGCGTCACTGTTCAGTTTTTTCAGAAGGACCCATGAGCAACTACGTCGATCCCCCGGTGGTGACCCTCAGCAACTATCTCACAGACCTTATGCCCGGCCCACCCATTCAAGCCCGGCAGATCACCCAACCTCTCGGCTCCATCGCGGATATTCAGGGGTGGATTCAGCATATCACCGCCGCGGGTGAGCGAACCTTACGCACCGCAGGGTGCCGACACTCATGGCGATCTGCGTGGGAGACAAATGGTTTTTCAATGGACATGCGAGGGTGCAACAAAAACGTGAAGCTGGATGACCACAGCCAACTACGCGACGCCGTAAAAGCCCGACATTTTGCCCGTGTGGGCGCCGGATCGCTTGTACGTGAAGTCAATGAGTACTTAAAGTCCGCCGACCTGACCCTCGCGACGATGGGCAACTTTAACGGCCAGACCCTCGTCGGGGGTCTGCAAGTCGGCACACATGGGACCTCGTTTGGGGTGCGGGGTCAGCCCATGCCACACGGCCCGATGGCGTCCTTGGTGCGGTCCATCGTGCTAGTGGACAAGCTGGGGCGCGTGTGGCGGATTGAGCCCAGTGACGAACGAAAGATCACGGACCCCGCGCGCTTTCATGAAGCCGGCGTTGTGCTTAAGCAAGACAACGACTGGTTTGACTCGGTGGTGTTGGGGCT
>JANNCG010000299.1:0-4989 GCA_031386385.1 Myxococcales bacterium | reverse complement strand
CGGTGGCCGGATGTGGTTTTAGCACCGCCGTCGGACCTGAATGAACTGTGGACACGTTGACTTGAAGTGTGATTGCTGCTCCAATGCAGGCTTGCCCAGAGCCTGTTCCATGAACGCATCCTTGCTGCGCTGCGTCCTCGTATTGCTTTTCTGCGGGCTACCCGCGCACGGGGCCTTCACGCACGGGTCGCCGATCGGCTGACTGTGCACCATGGTACAGCGATGGGGTTCGACAGCGACGAGCGCTTCAACGCGGTGTTTTGTGTGGGTGCAACGCATGCGTTAGGGGGCTTAAGTGAGACCCTGGCAGGGGTCGTGAAGTGGCTCGCTCCCGGTGGTGTGCTGATCCTGGGGGAGGGGTTTTGGGCGAAGGATCCAACGGAGAAGGCCTTGCGATCACTCGATGCGAGAGAAGATGATTTTGCCAGCTTGAGTGCACTGGTTGCGCGGCTTGACGCTGCCGGCTGGACACCCGTTTATGCGCATGTCAGCTCTGAGGCTGAGTGGGACGACTACGAGTGGTCTTGGACCGGAACCCTCGCCCGTTGGAGCCTCACACATCCCAACGATCCACTCGCCGCAGAGGCGCTCGCGATGTCGCAGGCGCACCGAGAGGGCTGGCTCAACGGCTACCGAGGCGTGCTGGGGTTTGTGACGCTCGTGTTGGTCGCTACCGCGAGTTGACAAAATTTGTCACACTTGCGCCGATGATTGTCAGCCGCAGTCGATCCTAGGTACGGTTCACGCACTTTATCGCGCGCAAAATGCGGAGACTCTGCCTGGTCTCGTGTGGTCCCGTTTGGTCCAGTGATTGCACACCTGTGGGAATGAACTCTTACTTAGCCAGCTGGACCCAACGACTGATCACCGCGAGCGTGTTGTGGGGCTGCAGCTCGAATAACAGTTATCCCTGGATTGATCCGTCTGCGTCGATCGGACCCGATGTCCGCTCGCCGCGGCTCCCCGTCAACACGCCGCTCAGGCAGCCCACAGTGCTTCGGGCTCCAGTGCTCAGTCAATCCGAGCCAGAAGCGCCCCCGCCCATCTCTGGCGGCGGTGTGTACCTCACGCGCAATCGCAACTTTATCGTTGTTTCAGACGCTGACCGTGACCGCGTTTGGGTTGTTAACGCGGCGGAGTTTACTCTCCGACAAGAGATCGTTTTGTCGGCACACGATGAGCCCGGTCGCATTGCCGAGGACGGCACGGGGATCGTGTATGTTGCCACGCGTCGATCAGGCCAAGTGGTGGCCATCAATCCCGAGTCAGGTCAGATTGTCTCTCGAAAACCAGTCTGTCCCGAGCCACGCGGGATCGCCTACGATCAAGGAGCATCGGCCCTTCGAGTGGTGTGTGCAGGGGGCGAGGTCGTGACGGTTCCGTCCGACGGTTCGGCCACGAGCAGCGTGATGCTGGTGCAAGATTTAAGGGACATCGTCGTGCGCACTAACGACATCGTCGTGAGCACCTTTCGCAGCGCGCAGTTGTTGTTTCTCAATCGCGCTTTGCAGCTCACTGGGACGATCAATCTCGATGATCCCCGCCTCGCGGTAGGAGCAACGGGCCGCATCAATAGCGTCTGGCGGATGATCGCTAGCGCCGACGGTTCACTGCTGGTGGCTGCGCAAGGCTCTCGGGCCACACCGTTTGCTAACTCGCCCATTTATTATGGTCCGCCGTTAGAAAACACGGACTGTCTCGGATTGGTGAACACGGTGCTTTTGCGAGTGACGGTTCCGCAGGCGCGCATTCTATTGATGCACCAATCAAAATTGCTCCCGCTGCCGACGGACATTGTGGAGAATAACGGGCTTCAATGGATCGTGTCAGCCGCCAATCGCGGTGATGAATCGCAGCTGGCGCATGATGGATTTGCACAAGTGGGCGGCGTCCGAGTGGATCGTTGCGACGTCGTTCGCGCTCCGATTGCTCCGGGTTATGCAGTCACCGGCGGAGCCGCCGTAGGAGGGCGCGAGGTGTATTTTAGTCGTCAACCTGCAGGGGTACTTCGCACGGATGGCGCCAATCTGTGGTTTCACTCTGCAAGCTCTGTCGAGCACACAGGACATCGGTTGTTTCACGGCAACTTCAATGATCAAGTGGGGCTCGCATGCGCAAGCTGCCACGCCGAGGGTGGCGACGACGGACTTACGTGGCAATTTCGCGAAGGATCCGTGCGCACGCCGTCGCTTCGAGGTCGAATGGGCGGCACAGCGCCTTATCACTGGAGGGGTGAATTTGCGCAGCTGGACTCGTTGCTCACTGGCATTTTTGTAGAGCGGATGGGAGGACCCGTGCTGAGTCCAACGCACGGAGCTCGGCTGCAAGATTGGCTCAACGCCCTGCCGGTTTACAGTGCTGCGACGCCGACCGTTAACGAGGGTGCGGCCATCGCGCGGGGCGAGACGGTTTATCGTTCAGCGCAAGCGGGTTGCGTGAGCTGTCACTCCGGTCCGTTGTTCACGAATAACCGCAACGCCGATGTTGGGACCGGTGGGAGCTATCAAGTTCCGTCGTTGGTGGGGCTGCGCTTTCGCGCGCCGTACATGCACAATGGTTGTGCGGCGACGATTGACTCGAGGCTTTCATCGATGGCGTGCGGAGGAGCGATGCACGGCGGCTTCGGCTTGACGGGTGAACAAAAGAGCGATTTAGCCGCATATTTGCTGTCTATCTGACTCCACCTGGCACCGGGAGCGCTGCTGGCCCCCGCGGCTCGTGGGGGGGTTGCCAATGGGCCTCGTGCGCTGAGTGGTCCGAATGATTCAAAAGTAATTGTGGAGGCTCATTTGCGTGAATATTGCCAGTCGCTTTCCGTTAGTCTTTGCGCAATCTACAAAGGTCGCTCTCCAGCAGTGAGGGGGCGGGCGCTGTGCTGTTTTGCGGAGAATATTGATGTCGCGCGTACCGTATTGTTTTCGTCTTGGGCGTCGAGTTGGACGCTCTCTTGGTCCCACGCCATTTGCGCTCGCGCTCGCCGCAGTCGCAGCCTCATCGCCCGCTTCGGCGCAAATTGGTGGGTGGTTTCGCGATCGGGCCAACGACGCGCGTGATTTGGGCGAAACCGCCGTCAACGGAACCGTCGGCGCCGCCAACACCGTTGCCAACGGCACCGTCAACGTCGCAAATGCTGGATGGAATGGCGCACGCACCGCCGCCACAACCGCCGGTGGGACCATTGGTCGCGTGGTGGTCAACGACGTGGGACAACCTGTGGCATATACTGCGGTGCGGAGTGTGGTTCCGCTTTATCGCGCGACGGCGGCGACGGTGGTCAACAGCCCCATTGTGTTCACGCAGGTGGGCGATCGGTTGCAAATTGATTTTCGCCGGGGCTTAGCGGGCGCCACCAATGTGGGCCAGGTGTTTATCGATCGCGCGGGCAACATCACGGGTACGGCGATGGCCGGCTTGGTCGATGGCGTTCAATACGGCTACGAGTTTGGCACAATTATCGTGCAAAACCTCCTCAATCTTCGCTGCGAACAGATATTAAATCTAAGCTTTGGTCCGGATTTTTCGTACACCAGCAGCAACCCAGAGGCGATCAGCGCGGACTGTGCGCGCAACATTGCGGTGGGCTTCGCCTGCGCGATCCCGGGCAGTGTGTACGATTTAATTGGCGCCTCTAGGGATGTGTACCGGCAGGTGATTCGCGGGATGGGGCGCTCGCCGTGTACGAGTGTTCCGATCCCACCGGCGAACTTTGTCTGCGGTGCGCTCAACTCGCAGGTCTCGCAAATGAACCACATCGTGGACTGTCTGCGCAACGTGCGCAACGCCCGTCCCGGAGGTGGAGTGGCCCCACAGCTTGACGGCTCGGTGTGCCGCAGCATCGGCGATGTGGCCTTTGGTATTGTCTTAGACATTGCCACCGATGGCGCTACGACCAGCTCGCTGGTGCGCAAAATTGCGCGCGCTGTGCAGCAATTGTACGCCGCGCAAGAGCGTGTCGAGACACTTGAAGGGCTGGTCCAAACGCTGTGTCCCAGCGTTGTTGGACGCAACGGTGCCCCGAGCGACGCGTTTGCAGCAGCGCTGCGTGCTAACGCTACTCCGAGCGATCAACCCGTGACAGTGTTTGCCAACGTCAACTACGAGGCCGTCAGGGTGACCACCACGATGCGTCGCGTGGGATTCATGCGCGTTCCGCAAGTTGTCTCGACACCGCAACCAAACTGGCCGTTAAGCGACGATATTCGGGTTGCCCCTGCGGGAGTCGACAACACCATCTCGTCGGTGCGCGTGCCGGATGGGTCGGTCGTGTCGATGTTTTCAGAGCCAAATTACCAGGGGTTGTGTCAGTCCTTCACCTCAAGTGTTGCGGATATCACCAACACAAACATTGGCAACGATCAGGCATCGTCCGCGCGCGTAGGCACCTACTGTCCGGGCAGCACCACCGTCCAAGTGTTCACGCAGCCTAACTATCAAGGCCGCGTGGTAGACGTCGGGGTCGACATCGCTTCGTTTGCCGCAGCCGGCGTCTCGATCCAATCTCTCAAACGCATCGGAACGGTCCCCGTCGCGCTCTACTCCCTCCCAAACTTTCGCGGGACCTGCGTGCAGTTGACCGCGGACACACCGACGTGGACCGGATTTCCTTGGTTTCGACCAGTCGAGTCGCTGCGGATCAACCACACGTGTGAGCCTACCGCGGCGATTATCACCGCTCCTACGCGGGCGCCGATTCCGATCAACACGAGCATCCCAGACCTTCGCGACCTGGGCTACACGCTGCCGCCACTTGGGCCGCAAGCTGCGCACATCGTGGCACCAGAACAGCGCTTCGCGCGAACTTTGCGACCCAGCCCAGCGCGAGCTGCACTTCGCGTTGCGCCTCGACCGGTCGGTCCTCCGCCATTGCCCATTGTGACGGCCCGAGGCAACTCGTCTATCGCGGTGTACAACGGCCCGAACTATACGGGTCGCTGCGTTACGGTGGGTCCCAACAACTCAAGCGCGACCGACTCACTTCCCGGCTCTATG
>JANNCG010000274.1:0-3863 GCA_031386385.1 Myxococcales bacterium | reverse complement strand
AAACGAGACGAAGACGCAGGCTTCACTTCTTCTTGGCGAGGTGCGCGGCCAAATCCCGTTGCAATCACGGTCACCTTGAGGACATCGCGCATCTCTGGATTCACAACAGAGCCAAAGATGATGTTCGCGTCTTCATGGGCTTCGTCCATGATCATCGTGGCGGCTTCGTTGATCTCACCCAAACGCATGTCAGGGCCGCCAGTGAAGTTGATCAAAATGCCCGTCGCGCCTTGGACGGACATGTTGTCGAGCAGCGGAGAGTTAATGGCCGCCGTGGCTGCTTCGATCGCGCGTCGCTCGCCTCGGCCATAGCCAATACCCATCAACGCCATACCCATGTTGGTCATGACGGCTTTGACGTCCGCGAAGTCGACGTTGACGATACCCGTCTGCTGAATCAGATCTGAGATGCCTTGGACTGCGTGCACAAGAACCTCATCGGCCTTGCGAAACGCGTCCATCAACGTCAGCTCGGGATCGTTGAGGTTGACCAATTTTTGATTCGGGATCGTGATCAGCGTGTCGACGTGTTGCGCAAGCTCTTCGAGTCCTTGCTCTGCAAACTTCGAGCGACGCTTGCCTTCGAACATAAAGGGCTTGGTCACCACACCGACGGTGAGCGCGCCCAAGTCTCGAGCGATCTGCGCGATGATCGGAGCGGCGCCAGTGCCTGTGCCTCCACCCATGCCCGCGGTGATAAACACCATGTCTGCGCCTTGCAGATGGTCTTGGATGAGCTGGATGTCTTCAAGCGCGGCTTTCTTGCCGATCTCGGGATTTGCACCTGCACCCAGACCCTTGGTCAGCGTGCGACCCAACTGAATGCGGATGCCCGCGGGATTCGCGGTGAGTGCTTGAATATCCGTGTTCGCGACGATGAACTCGACGTCTTGAACTTGAGACTCAATCATGGTGCGAATCGCGTTTCCGCCTGCACCGCCGCAACCTACAACTTTGATACGTGCTGCTGTAGAATTGATTTCTTCAGCGAGATCGAAGGACAAACCCATCACACAACTCCTAAGGCACCGAACGGTCTTAAATTGGCTCTGATGAGACGAACATGATTTGTTCTCGCATCAGTCAACTTTCACAACCAGCAGATCTCTCGCTGTACACCCAAACGTTTGCTCGACGCTACCCTCTTGCAAGAGCTCTCGTCGAAGTGATCCAGAGGGATCACCGTTTGTCGCACCATCTGTGCAAGCGAACTGCGCCGTGAAAACTAAAAGATTTTTTTCTACGCATTTCTCCTCGCTCTCTCGATCGTGAGTCGCAGCACTCTGTAGACAACCTCGGAAAAATCCGACTTCAGAATTCCGCGGCCCACGATCGAGCCAGTGAGAGAGAAACTACTAACTAAGCTATTGACACTCTAAGATTGAGTCGAACTAAAGGTTCTCTTCACAATCACTTCACTTGGGGTGAAGATTTTCTTCAGAAACAGATTCGGCGCCGGCAGGCGAAGTCTTTGGTTAGAAGACTTCGCGCATCCAACTCCAAAGACGCGTACCGATTCCAGATGGCTCGGTCCCGTTGGACGAGCTTTCGGGCTCGTCTTGTTTTGCGCTCTTTGCGTCGCGAACCGCTGCGGATTTGCTATCAAATCCTCCACCGGCTCCAACGCTGAGTGACTGTGGAACCACACTTGGACGATGAACGCCATATTTCAGCAATCCCACCGCCGTCGCATGTGCAGGGGACTTCACCATCTCGCCCATCCCACCGACACCGATGGGTACTCCGCGACGAACCGGCAACGACAAAACCTCTTCTGCAAGCGCCTCGCAGCCATCAAGAAGGGTCGCTCCACCGCAGATCACGACACCTGCGCCGAGGAGCTCGCCATAACCGCTCTGCTGAATCGCCTGCTTCACCAACGAGAAGATCTCTTCCATGCGTGGCTCAATGATGCCCACAAGCTCATGGCGTGCCATCGAGCGAGCGGTTCGTCCACCAACGCTTGGAATCTCAATCGTCTCAGTGGGGTCCACCATAGAAGCCATCGCACAGCCGTGACGCACCTTGATCCGCTCTGCTTCTCCGAGAGGAGTTCGCAGCCCAGTCGCGATGTCATTGGTGAGATTTTGGCCGCCAAGTGGGATCACTGAGGTGTGCACCAAAGATCCGTCAACGTACAAGACCACGTCGGTGGTCCCTCCGCCGATGTCCACCAGCGCCACGCCAATTTCGCGCTCGTCGTCCGTGAGAACAGCCTCCGCGCTCGCGAGCGGCTGCAGGACCAACTCTGCGACCTCAAGGCCGCACCGCTGCGCACACTTGGTCAGGTTGGACAACGCTGTCGCTGCCGCGGTGACAAGATGCACTCGCGCTTCGAGACGCATTCCGCTCATCCCGACGGGCTCACGTACGCCCTCTTGTTGATCCACGACATAGTCTTGTGGCAACACGTGAATGACCTGACGATCCAGGGGCAATTTCACATGCCGTGCTTGCTCAAGAACACGAACAACGTCCGCTGCTGTGACTTCGTGATTAGACACCGTCACCAGCCCGTTTGAGTTCATGCCCTGAACGTGGGCACCTGCGATTCCTGCGTACACGGTGGCGATTTCAACGCCAGCCATTGCACTCGCTCGCTCGATCGCTTCATTGATCGAGGCTACAGTCGATTCGATATTCACTACGACGCCTTTGCGAAGCCCATTGCACTTCGCTTCTCCGACGCCCGTAACGTCAATTCCTTCGGCTCCGACCTCGCCCACGACGGCAAGTACCTTCGTAGTTCCGATGTCTAATCCGACGATGATGTCGCCCTGCTTGGCCATTAATTGCTCCAGTAACTCCGTACGTTCCCCATTGCCACACCTCGAGACGAAGTGTGAAATTAGCGGCGAAGATTTTCTTCCCGCGCGGCGTCCGAAATCCGCAAACGCACCGCTGCGCGCTCAGGATGACGGTCACTCTCAAGATGAATCTCTGCGGGGCGCAGCCGATTGCGCTCAAGCTCTGTGAGAATCGCGCTCAACCGCGACATCTTCGCGCGGTAGGGTCCCTGCCCGAGCCACACATAAATGTGCTCTCCCGCAAGCGTCATCGACAGATCCCCGGTCGCATCTCGGTGAACCTCTTCGACTCGCACGCGTCCCGCCAGCGAGCTGCCGCTCAAATCCGCCAACAAAGCGAGCGCGTCACGAATGTGCTCTTTGGCCAGCTCGGGGTCGCGCTGAAAATCCTCGCGGGTAAGCCCCGTGATCACTGGCAAGTCCGTGGGATCGCTTGGCCCTAGGCGCTTAAAGAGCGTCCCATCGGAGGCGCAGAGATACAGACCACCAACACTGACCACCGCAGAAGCGGTGCGCTCTTCAACCACAACACGGACTGTCCCCGGAAGCCTGCGCGTGAGCCTGGCGCGTGAGATCCATGGGAGCTGTTGCATCAACTGCTCGCTTTTTTTCACGTCAATCGCGAGGACGTTCACACCTTCGAGAATTCGTCCGGCGGTCAAAATGTCCTCGCGGCTCGAGCGCGTATTACCCTCGACCATGATGTCGTGCGCGCCAAATCGCGGCGTCTGTGTCGCCCAGCGGTGCATCAATCTTCCACCGACTAAAGACCCAACAATGAGCAAACCCATGGAGAGCGTGTTTGCGACAGCGGTCGCTTTTTGCCGAAATTTTGCACGCCGTTCGCGACGCGCATCCGTATCCAAAGCGCTCGCGTTAACCTCGGCGGCAGGCAACGGTCGCCCCGCGCCAGTGTCGTCGCCCGTGTCGTAGTCTGCTACGTCATGGACCACGTCCATCGGAGGTGGGGTACTCAGTCGTCTTCGATTAGGAGGAAGTGTGCTCAAACATGCCTCGGCTTGCGCGCAATAAGCCATTTGCCGAGACAGGCGCCAA